>JBHLLE010000250.1:0-6013 GCA_048885945.1 Candidatus Hermodarchaeota archaeon
TAATATTCATGGTTTTTACACATGAATTATTTAATTTAATGGGTGAAGAAAACTATGAGACTTTTCCTGCTATTCTTTTAGAAGATTCAATAGGTTCTTGGGCACATGCTATGTTTTTATTGATCGTAGGAGCCAGTTTATTTCTTTCAACTCAAAAAAGGAAAGATATTGGAGTAAATCCAGCGAAACATGTTATACTAAGAGGATTATTCCTTATTGGTTTAGGATTTATATTAAATATATTTTGGAATTTGAGTTCTTTTTGTATAGTTGATATTTTTATGATTGAAATTCTAGTAATTATTGGTTTATCAATAATTATTGTATATTTTCTTCTTGAAAAGTTACCTTTAATAGGAAAAATCGTAATATTCTTTATAGCTTTTTCACTTACTCCAATACTCCAGAATATTTTTTTATATAATGGACCATATGCTTATGAAATGTATACGGAGGATGCAAATGGTCTACTGGCACATTATTTAACAAATGGCCCATTCCCCATATTTCCATGCAGTACTTACGTTATGTTGGGTTTTATTTTAGGAGAATATTTTCTAATTATTAAAAAAAAGCAAAATTATAATAAAGAAACCCAGTTTATATTATTCCTATTTATTATTAGCATACCCTTAGTTATTTTTGGTTATTTATTTGACACTGTTGATTTTTTTTGGGAAATTTTTAAATGGGAAGATATCTACATTTTAATGTTTTATGGAATGGCTCTACTTTTTTTAGCAATCTTCATGGTAATAGAAAAAATAACTCCAGAGAACAAGGATTACTTGAAACCTCTTTCTGAAATAGGAATAGTTTCATTAAGTATATTCTTTTTAGATCAAATTGTAGGTATAATTTTTGAAAGTTTTGAACTTTATCCATATATTCCATTTGTGTTTGCAATCATTATAGTCTCAGTTGGAATTATTATAATGTTTATAATGACTCATATTTGGATAAAAATATTTAAAATTGGACCATTAGAATGGATTTTAAAAAAGTTAACATAGTTAAAAATTATTCTAAATGAAGATAATCTGCTTGAACACGCAACATCTCATTTAATATTTTTTCTGCTTGAGAACAACTGTCAACTACTGGATCTGCAAGTAATGCTTGTAATGCTATTTTTTTAGATCCAGTCAGAACTGCTTCCACTACTAAATCTTGGACCGTAGCTTGATTTCTTAAAAGTCCCACAAAACCTTTAGGAAAATCCCCTAATTTTACAGGTGTAAGCCCTTTTTTATTTACAATTGCGGGACATTCTACTACAAGATCTTTGGGAAGATTGGTAATGACACCTTCATTAGGTAAATTAACTGACGCCTCCTCGTAATTTGCATCGGTTAAAATTCCTTCAATGATTGGAATTGCTTTTTCATCGTCAGGCTTAACTAGGTTAGCACCTTTACCTCGTTTAATTAATCTAGCTATTTTTTTGCTTTCATATTCAATACTTTGCATATAACCAGTCTTAAAACGATTAATACCTTCCATATCAGCGATTTCCCATGCCCAATGAATATATTCCCCGTAATGACTGTCCGTTGTATACGGTAAATATCCATGTTTTTCTAAGATATAAATCATAATATTATGACCATCCCAAGTTTCTATAGAACGAAGGTAATTCGGACCCTTTTTACGAATATCTGGATAAGCGTCCTTTCCAGTGTCCTTATATTTAACATCTAAAAGAATTCCAAAATGATTTAAACCTCCTGCTTTCATTTCTAAATTAGATAGAGGGGTCTCTAATATTCGACTGACTATTAATTCGTGGTGGTAATATTCGTGACAAAGCCCAACAGCCTTGAGGTTTGGAAATCTTCTCTTGAGTGCTAAACAAATTCTACTCATAGGATTGGAAAAATTTAGAAAAAAAGCATTTGGACAAATCTTCATCACATCCTCACAAATTTCTAATATGGGGGGAATTACTCGCAGGCTATGGAACATACCTCCAGGTCCTCCATTTTCTCCAAAAACTTGCCTATTTCCAAATTTGCGAGGTATTTCGTAGTCTTGATCCCATAAATCGAATCTAGGTGCCACTTCTATTGAATTTATAATGAATGTCGCATTTTTTAAGGCATCTGGTCTGTTTGTTGTAGATTCTAACGTAAAATCCAATTTTCTTTCCTCTATTGCTGCTTGACACGCTTGATGCGCTAAATCTAAAGCTTTAGCATCAATATCATGAAGAGTTATAGTTGATCCTTCCAAAATTGAACTATTAAGAATGCATCCCGCCGCTCCCAGCCCAAATTGTAAAGATCCAGCACCTATTAAGACAATTTTTTCTTTTTTAACCATAATTTAGAGTATATTGCATAGTTTATTTTTTCTATTACTTTTTTTAGACGTTTCTGTACATTCGTTAATTAATTTTAAATATTGAAATTTCATAATGTTCAATAGCAATTTTTTTCGTTTATAGAAATTAGTAAATGGAATTGATGAAAAATGACTCAAAAATTAAATGATAGTAGTCCATATTCGTCAAAAATATGGTTAAAATCCTATGATAATCACGTAAAACCAGAATTAGATCTTGACGCTTATTCCTTGGCAGAGATGTTTAGAAGATCTGCTAAAAACTATCCTGACACTCTTTGTTATGATTTTCAAGGGTCCTGTGCTACGTTCAAAGAAGCAGAAATATTTGTTAATAGCTTTGCCAACTTTCTTATTGAAAATGGAGTCAAAAAAGGGGATCGAGTAGTAATTAATTTGCCAAATCTTCCACAATTTATCGTCGCGTTATTTGGGACTTTTACTGCGGGTTGTGCTGCTTCTGGAATGAATTTTCTCTTGTCAGCAAATGAGATTGCTTATCAGTTAAAAGACTGTGGAGCAGTGGCTATGATTACTTTAGATTCATTTTACGAGGAAAAGGTAAGAGATGCTCTTTTAACAGGTGATACCAACGTAAAGATCGTTATCACCGCTAACGCAGCTGATACCCTAGATTTAGAACCAAGCATGAAAGAGCAACTTATAAAGATTGGTAGACTTCCTTATGGTAAGGTAGATCCTATTGAAGGTATAAAATATACCACTTATAACGAAATTTTAGAAAAATATCAGGGAGAAAAATCCCCTGATGTAAATATCGATCTTGACGATGTATTATTACTTCAATATACCGGCGGTACGACAGGACCTCCTAAAGGAGCAATATTAACTCATAGAAATTTAATATCAATGGTACAAATTGTTGAACATTGGTTTGAACCTGCTTCCCACCCTGGAAAGGATGTTGCAATATCTGGATTCCCCTTTTTCCATTTAGCTGGCTTGCAGTTTTGCATACAAACAATCTACCTTGCATATACTCAAATTCTTGTACCCGATCCCCGAGATGTTAACTATATATGTTCAAAGATTAGTCAATATGAAGGAAAAATAACCTTAGCTTATAATGTACCGACTCTTTACATGATGCTGTTGAATAACCGCAAATTCAAGAAACTAGATTTAAGTTCTGTTCAAGCGTATATTTCTGGAGCAGCTCCATTTCCAACAGAGAGTATAAATGAATTCGAAGCGGTGGTGGGGAAAGGAAAAGTTGTAGAAGCATATGGGATGACGGAAGCATCTCCAGGGGTAACAATGAATCCTTACCTAGGTTTAAAAAAAATTGGAACCGTAGGAGTGCCTTTTCCAAATACAGAACTTAAATTAGTAAGCGTAACTGATCGGACAAAAGAAGTTGCACTTGGTGAAGCTGGGGAGATTGCTATTAGAGGTCCACAGATCTTTCAAGGTTATTGGAACAAACCAGAAGAAACAAAAAACGCGTTAGTGGACGGTTGGTTTTACTCAGGGGATGTTGGAATAATGGACGAGGATGGCTATTTAAAAATTGTTGATCGCACTAAAGACATGATAATCGTATCAGGATATAAAGTCTTTAGCGTCGAAGTTGACGATAAAATGAACGAACATCCCGCAATCGAGCTCTGTTCGAGCGTTGGACTTCCCGATCCTGATCGACCTGGTTCTGAGATTGTTAAACTATTTGTATTTTTAAAAAAGGGATTCGAACCCTCAAAAGAAACAGAAGCAGATATCTTAAAATTCGCACAAGATCACTTAGCTAAATATAAAGTGCCCAAGATTATTGAATTTGTGGACGAAATGCCTCTAACCTCTGTAGGAAAAATCGATAAAAAACTTCTCCGAAAAAGATAAAAAAAAACCTGCTTCCTTCTTTTTTTTTCTTCATTAAAATTTTTACAACGAATAATTATTTACTGTAGATTATTTTTAAAATATTCCTTAAAAAAGGAATTTTCAAATTTATCCTTTAAATCTTTCACAAATGATATAGCTTTAGATTTATCTTTTTTTAGAATATTAAATTCTTTCACAAAAATCGGTGTAAAATACTTCTCCACTTGACATAAATCAAAGTATATACTAATTGGGTTGAATTTTTTTGGGGATTTAGCAATAAAAATGCAATTTATTCCTGGACTCCCAAGATAATAGTAATAATTCCCTTCAACTTCAAATACTCCCATCTGCTCCTCATGTATCACTTCAGCTCCCTTTTCTAATTCTTTCACATGGTGAAATATTTGTGTAATGAACTCGTTTTTAGCATCAGGGTTTAAATTCTTATTTGGGGAATACCAAAATATTGGAGCTCCATTGTTTGTTATCCAAAATTCTACTATATCAAACATTTTAGAAACTCTATTTAGAAAATATGAATGGAATTTCTATTTTTAGTTTTTTCTCTTCTTTTGAACATTATATAAAATATCTATTAACATTTTTTTATATTTCAATTTTTAAAGTTCTTTTATATAAACCATAATATAGATAAAGAACTAATCCGTAGTGTATTATTACACAGGGAATAATTCCTAAGGTTATTAGAATGTAACCGTTGTATAATCCCAGCAAAAAAGCAAGACTAAGATAGATGATTGTTATTTTTAAATTCTTATAAGCAAACCACGTATGCACATGATATAGCGAAAACATAATACTTGAAAGGAAAATCGCTAAATTGATTTCTAAACCTAAATCCTTTACTAAGTAACCAATTAAATAATATCTAAAAATTAACTCCTCAACAATCATTATCATTAGAAAATAATTTACTAATACGTTTTTGTTTTTTTTAAAAATAAACGCATTGACAACATTGTGCTTTTTCATCGCTTCAAGACTTTGAGAGTCAAAGAAAAAAATTCCAACTAGTTTCGTTAAACCTAAGAACCCGATTAAAATTAAAGCAAAAATAAGAAAAGTGGAAAAATTGATCAAAGTAATAAACAAAAACTCGATATAAACTCCAAAAAAAATTGGAATAATTAATCCTATTAATAAAAGAAACATAAGTGAATTTTTAATTGCTTTTTTCATAATTTTTCAATTTTTTAATAAAAACAGTTTTTATACCTTCCTAAAAAGTTATATATAAGTTTTAAGATAAATTATTATAAATCTTTTTATTTATTAATACTAAGAGAAATTCCAGATAAGAAGTGATATCTTATTACTCAACTTGAATTTGTGGAACTATTACAAGGAATTTTCACCACCATATTTGTCGTAATTTCTGTTATTCTTGGAACGATGATTTTGCTAAAATATTTTAAATACAAGCAAAGAGATTTAATCTTTGTAGGAATCACGTGGATTGGAATGTCTTTTCCTTGGTTACCTGATGCAGTTAATTTATTTTTAATAGTCTTTTTTAATACCACTCTAAATGAAGCGGTTTACTTTTTTATCGTGATTGGATTATTACCAATACCTCTTTTTACTTGGTTAATAGCTTTTACAGATTTAATCAAAATCGAGACTAAAAAGATAATATTAGTGATCTTTCTTATCACAAGCGTTATTTTTGAAATATTTTTTGTATTGATTCTGCTTACAGATGTTGCTTTAGTTGGAAGATTTGTAGGCATATTTCAACCCGAGTATACCATTCTTTTTCAAATATATTTTCTGATTATTATCGTTATTTTTGCGCAAAAATAAC
>JBHLLE010000251.1:0-5994 GCA_048885945.1 Candidatus Hermodarchaeota archaeon
GATGACGCTATTCATGTGAATAAAACAGCTGAAATAGATATCAATAAATGTAGAGGTTGTAATTTATGTGTTCTTAAATGTCCTCAAAATGCTATTAGATTAAATAATGAAGAAAAATATGAGCGGTTATTTGAAAAATATAAAAATTTGGACCAAGGGTACCTCATAAAAAATTTCATGAATAAAGAAAAAGTAGGATTATTGGATAATTTGAATCTTTATAGAAAACTAAAAAAATGGAGATTATTATAGGGAGGTGAAATAAATTGACAATAATAGATGTACATAATCATATTTTTCCTGACGATGTAGCTATCAAATATGTTGAAAATTATAAAAGCCTAAGCAATTTTGGAGGTCTATATCCGCCTACAATTGAAAGTTTAACCGACTCTATGGCTTCAGAAAACATTTTAAAATGTATTGTTCTCACTGAATGGGAAAGCACTATTCCATTTGAATCAGATAATTTAAAATTTATAGCTAAATTGCCTAATAATTGCTATTGTTATTCTTTTAATAAATGGTTAGGCGAGATGCAAAAAAATAATCCAAATTTAATTGGATTTGGAGGAGTTCACCCAGACGAACCTGATAGAGTTGAAGAAATTGAAAGGATGGTGAAATCATATGGTCTTAAAGGGTTAAAACTACACACCTGCATGCATCAATTCCGCGCAAACGATAAAAGACTATGGTCAGTATATGAAAAGGCAGCAAAATATAAGCTTCCAATTTTATTCCATACAGGACTCGATCCTATTCCAGGAATGGAAAAATATGGGAATCCAAAAGATGTTGGGGATGTAGCTCAGGATTTTCCAGAATTAAACTTAATATTAGGGCATTTTGGTGCACCATTTTACGACGATTCAATTGAGGTATTGAAGAAATACGAAAACACCTACTCTGATACCGCAGTTTTTATTGATATTGTAAGTCCAAGGAAAGCAAAAGAACTCATTTCTCATTGTGGTGTTGATCGCTTCATGTTTGGTAGTGATTTTCCTTTTTACAAACCTGGTGATTCTATTAAACATTTGCAAAGAATTAAACTCACTGAAGAAGAAAAATTGATGATTTTACATAAAAACGCTGAAAGAGTGCTTAAAATTTAAAATGTAGGTTAATAGGAAAAAATATGAAAATTTCAGATAAACGAAGTCAAAAAATTGTTTATATGAGTCGATGCATTATCAATCAGAATTTAAGATTTCCTGGGATTGCAATCAAACCCGGTCCTATTTCGGAGATTACTGAGGAGCTTTTACAAAATAATCTAGGGATAGAATTATTACCTTGTCTTGAACGCTTAGGATGGGGAGGAATTTTAAGAAAATCATTTTTTAAGTACTTACCGATGTCGATTAATTGTTGTGATAAGTGGTATTTCTTTATTATAAGATTCTTCATTAAAAAATGGATTTATAATTTTAAGAGATTATGTAATAAAGAAGTTAAAAAAGTTATCAAGCAAATGGAGGATTATATTGATTCTGGATTTGAAATAATAGGAATCCTTGCCACAGACGACAGTCCTACGTGTGGATTAACTAAAACAATAAATCTTTTAACAGCTGCTTCAGGTATTAAAGCGCTTGGCTATAATGCAGGGGATTTTTTAAACCCTAACCTTGAAAAAATGAGATTTATTATTCCAAATCTTTGTGAGAATGGAAGGGGAATATTTATGAAACAATTGATTGAGCAATTAGACAAAAAGAAAATTAATATTAAGATGATTGGGATTGATCCATGGAACGATTTAAGTATAGAAGCACAAAAAATTACTAATTTAATTAAAGAAAAGAATTTATAGGTGAAAAAATTTGAAAAAAAAAATAAGAGATGCTCTTTATCCAGCAATTTTTGTAATAATATTTATTACAATTTATGGAATTAGATCACTAGGAACATTAATAACATTTGGAAGCTCAATGGCATTAGCATACCTGTTTTATATGTTGACTAATTATAAAGAAATGCCAGAACCTGAACGAACTTTACCAGTATATTTAATTGCCCTAGGTGTTCAGCTTTTACATTTTATAGAAGAGTTTACTACCGGTTTGTATATTAGATTTCCAACAGAAATATATAACTCAGACCCATATAGTGCAAATGAATTTGTCATCAGCCAAATGGTTGTTTATTTTTTATTTATTATAGGTGCATTAGGAATTTTTAAAGGTTGGAATATGACAATGATCTTTGTATGGTTTTTATTAATTATGATGTTAATTGTTAATTCAATTCAACATCCAATTTATTCGATAATGGTTGGGGGATATTTTCCAGGTTTATATACTTCCTTTGCTGGAATAATTCTTGCTCCAATATTATTTAAACGGCTTTGGGAAGTAAGAGATAAATTTTCTAATAACTTAACTTCGTAAATATAAGTGTATATTCCAGAAGACTGGATACTTTAGTTCATAAAATAAATAAAGAACTTACCCTTCTTTTTTTCATAAACAATTTAGTGAAGTAAAATCATTGGTTTTTATTTTTATAAATAATAAGTAAATATTTAGATAATATTGATTTAATTTTTACTTATATCAGTCTTTTAATTAACTGATAAAATAATCATAAAATTTTGAGTAAAATGAATTTAGGTTGGTTTGAACTTCAACTACTTATGTTAATATCTCAAAAAGAGAGATATGGTTATGAATTATTGAACGAAATTAGAAATTGCGGTCGATTCACTTATAGTACAGGATCCTTATATCCTACTCTAAAGAGGCTCGAGAAAAAGGGATACGTAAAAACAAGAATCCAAGAAAAGGAAGATACATCTGATCGTGTATATTATTCCACTACAACTGAAGGTATAATGATGCTTAAAAATATCATGCAATACATTTTGACAATAATAGATAGAAATACTTGGGATGAGATAAAGGAATTAAGGGAACTTGTAATTCTTAAGGCAGAGATAAAGAATGGTGATGTTGTTATTGATTTTTCTGACGCTATTGGGGAATTATTTGTTATAGAAATCTCAGAAAAAGTAGGATCTTCAGGAAAAGTATATTTGATTGCTGATAATGAAGGTCAGAAAAAGTGGTTTGAAAGTTTTTTTTTGTCTAGTAAAATAGAAAATGTTAGAATCGTTATTGGACAAATTCCTTATGATAAAATTATATCAAGTTCAGTTGATTCCGTTGTCCAACTTATTGGCTTACATCATTTTGAAGATCCTATAAAAATCATCAATGAAATGAAACGGATTGTAAAACCAGGGGGAAAAATTGTAATCTCTGATATGAAAAAAATTGATCATGTGATTTTTAACAGCATGTGTAATTTATTCCATCCAAAAAACCAACGACTAGGTACCTCAATGCAAGAATTAAATGAATATTTAAATAAACTGAATTTAGAAAATATTGAAATTTATGAATGGCATGGCATGATATTAGGAGTAGGAACAAAACCTCAAGAGTATCAGATTAAAAATTTAAATTGTTAATAATTTTTCAATTCTTAATTTTTAAAAAAATAATAAACATTAATTTCAATAAATACAACTCACATAATATGGTACACAATTTAAATGAATTGTTCAAAAAATGGGAAGAATTAAATAATAAAGTTGGTGAATTATTCGGAAATTTTGATTTATCCTCAATCAAAGAATTGAGAAAACAACAAAGAGAAATTGAAGATGAAATCTATAAAATTCTCCTTGATAATGCTCCGGATAATATTAAAAAACTTTTACCCGAGGATTGCGGTGATATGGAAATTGGATACAAATCGGATACTAATACCTTCTATTATGTGATGTTTGATCCTGAATTTGAAGATAGTGAAATTACTAAACTCTTAGCAATTACCATAGATTCGGATAAAAATGTAAATATTATTAAAGATTTCAAAGAAGACGAATAAACTTTTTCTTATTCAATTATTTAAAATTTTTTTATAAGTTCTTTAATAATTTTCGTTCTAAAATCTCAATTTTTTCTTACAAAAATCGTAATTAAATTAGAAAAAATAATATAGTCCATCAAATAAATAACAAATAAAGAAATTAATTCAATAAGGTTAGAATTGGAATGAAAATTGTATTTCACGAAAAATATTATAATTCCGAATATGCCATGGATCCCGCCGCAGACGCGGGAAGATTAGATGGAATCATGGAAATTATTGAAAACCATCCAGATGATTACGAAATCATTACTCCAGAACCTGCCTCAGAAAAAGACATATTAAGAGCCCATGGAAGATCCCACTTTGAATACGTAAAAAGAGACAACTTATTATACGAATTATCCTCTTTAGCTGCTGGGGGAGCTATATTAGCCGCCGAAGAAGCCTACAATGGGAATCCCACCTTTGCTGTAATCCGTCCACCTGGCCACCACGCATCTGCAGATTCCTGTTGGGGTTTTTGTTATTTCAACAACATTAGCATTAGCCTTTTGAAATTATACTCGGAAAAAAAAATAAAGTCCGCTTTCGTGTTAGATTTTGATCTACATACTGGAGTTTAATTTCATTTCGAAGTCTACCAGAAATGGTAATATCAATATCTTAGCACATCGGAAAGATGATTTTAAGGTGAAGATCCTCAATCCCCACTCCTCCGATCACAAAGGATACATAAGAGAAGTGGAAGAACACATGGAGAATTTAAAAGACATCGATATTTTCGTAGCTTCGGCGGGATTCGATCAGGGCATCCAAGACTGGGGTCACTTACTCTATCCAGGCGATTACACCGAATTAGGACGCTTAATGAAGGAATATTCTGAATCCTTATGTAAGGGGCGGCGATATGCTTTACTCGAAGGTGGGTACAACGCATCGGCAATTGGGAATAATGTCCACCACTTTTGTCAAGGATTCAAGTAATTTTTTTTATTTTTTTATGGGTTAATCGTCGTTAAATATAGTAAAATACATAGCCCAAAAAGAATTTCGTACTACGAAATAAACCCTCGTTTTTTCACTTATCTTTTTTGTACTACGGAATTCGAGGTCTCGACTTGTTTTCAAAAAAATAGCCGTTTATTTATCCAGATTGAGAAGAACTAACAACAAAAAGTGAAAGGTGATTTTTAGAAATAGAAGAAGAAAACAAAAAAACGAGAGGTAGAAAGCCTAAGTACAACGCAAAGAGTTCGGTCATGTCATATCGCATAGAAAAACCGCTGTACGAGAAGCACAAAAAGTTTATTCGCGACGAGATGGAAGAGAAAAAGCAAGAGATAATCCAAAAGCTAAAAGAAGGAGAAAACCAGCCCCCCAGATTTCCCCTCGCAGAGCTCCCGCAAAAGGACGCTCAGAAGATTAATCGTTCTCCTATTATCCCTAAAGAAAAAGAACCAAGAGAGCATCGCCCTCCCCAGAAGATAAGGCGGTTCAAAGAGTTTAGCGCGTTCGTCCCCACCTACGACCCACCAGAAACCGTCCCTATAGAACCCAAAAGCGAAGAAGAAGCCTCTAAAAAAGAGGTCAAAATCGTTTGCCCCTTGTGCAAGAATTCAAAGACTATAAAGCTTCCCAAAAGCGTCATCCACCCTACTAAACCTCTGACCACCGTGACCGTCCCCAAAGGGGAAGTGTGCGAGCACTTGATCATCGCCTCCATCGACAAAGACTTTAAGGTGCGGGGCTACCAGAAGACCGACTACGAGCTCACTAAAGACGCTCAAAAGACCATCCCCCAGCGCAAGGAGCCGAAAAAAGAAGAACGAGCGCAAAACATCGCGAGAGGACTGGAGTCTTTAAGGACGTATAGAAAATCTCTTAGCGCAGAAAGTAAAGAACCTAACCAACCAATTGAGGCAAAAAAACCAGCGGAACCAGCGGAAAAGAAAGGTAAAATGACCCTCAAGGAGATTTACGACGAATTTTGGGAGTTCATCGAAGAGACCAACCCGACCTTTAGACAGTTTATACTAGGCGACGAGCGAAGGAAGGAACCTCTGGAACCCCTCGAAGTGGACTATTTTAACGATCAGAAATTTGAAAAAT
>JBHLLE010000252.1:0-5990 GCA_048885945.1 Candidatus Hermodarchaeota archaeon
TGATATGGCATAATTAATATCCAAACGTTAGTTTTACTTATTTTATATTATTCGTTAAATTTAAAAAGATTTTAAATTTGAAAACAATCTATTAAATAAAAAGATATGTAGTCCAGACTGTATTGATAATGATATATTTATATAAAATTAAAAAAGTAGTTTAGGCTGAACATCTTATGCTTTAGAAAATGCAATAGCTTCAATACCTTGAATATTATCTAAATTTGCTAACATTTCTTCAAGCTTATCAGTTCCTCCCCATTCTTCAGGATATCTTACTCGAATTCTTGCTTTTTTTAAACCAAAAGCAACGGGAAGAATATCGTGAGCTTCTAATGTACATTCTTCTGAAAGTACGCCTTTTATTTGTTCAATAAACTTCTCAAAATCTACGTCAGTATCATCAGGTATTACATCAATTAGTGCAATAAATTCACCACCCATTTTACAAACCTCTCTTTTTTATTTTTACGGTCCTTCAAATTCGCATTTTAAACATTTATAAGTCTTTCCCATAGCGCGACACCGTTCACAACGCCAGATAGTTACATCACCACATTTGGGGCAAGGAAAATGAACTGCGTTCTCGTATGGTGCTATAGGTCTTCCACAAGAAAAACATACATTTTTTTTAAAAGTCGACATAGTTGACAATCAAAATTCGTGATAAAATTAATTATTTTTGGTTTTAAGATAATGGAACATTCCATTCATGGAGTGATTATTTTATATACTTTTTGAACTACTTCAATTCTCATTGGAATAATAATTCTAAATATATCATTATTGATTATTTTTGTATGAAAATTAATCAAACTTTAAATTATAAAACGACATAAAATATATATAGAATCATAATTGGAGTATCTACCATAATTTTTAAATTCATAGTTATAAACATAATCCAAATTAAAGAAGAGGTTTAAAAAAATAAATGCCAGAAAACAAAGTCAAGAAATATTTCTCTTTAATTGAATGTTGGGCTTGGTGCGATATTTGCAATGATATGGTGGCCTTAAGAATAGATAAAGACGAGATTACGGGCGGTCTTGAAATGGGTATTTACACCAAAGAATATAAACATAAAAATTCTAATCCTGATCTTGAAGATCCAGACGATAATTCGGGTAATGAACATACAGTTTATGTGTATATTGACGAAGATTACGATGTTACGGGTGTAAAAGCTTTTTTTGGTGACTCTCCAACAATGGAATCTCTGGAAGAAGCCGCAGCAGCATCAGGTGCCACTGAAGTAAGAATCCCCATAATCGTGAAAGAAGTACCCCCTACTAGCGTTCATTTAGGTATGATAACCCCTGAAGAGTACAAAGTCTTGAAAATATGTGATGGAATGAATACTCTTGAACAAGTAGCTGAAATTGCGGGAAAAAGCGTGGAAGAAATAGAAACTATGATGGAAAAGCTTAGAAAAAAAGGATTAGTAGATGTTATTAAAAGAACTTAATATTTTTTTATCTATTCTATTTTAAATTTTTATATATTAAATCAACCGCAACATCCCTAAAATTACGTTAATAACTTTTTTGCCTAGTATTTTATTTAAGGTATAGAAAAAGCTTGGTAAAGAAATTTTACCCGCAAGTACGTCTTCCCACGAAAATTTAATTTTTTCCCAATCAGATGCCAGCTTTTCTATAAGATATTTCTCTATTTTCTCTTGATTTTGCCGAATGTTATCAAGATTATCTTCAATTCTTTTTATAGCAGCGTCGAATTCTTCTCTATTAATTTCGTCTTCAATCCCATCTTTAAATTCATCTGTCATTAATATCAGGCTTTTTTTATATTTAATTAGTATTTTATAATTATTATTTCATTTTTTAATAATATCTTTCCCTTTTTTGATTCCAAGATGTAAAGCTTTAATATTCATATCAGGATCCCTGAGCCATTCTTTTATTACTTCTTCGTAATATTCAATCTCAATAAATGGTATTTTTCCCGTTGGAATGGCAAAACCAAGCATTATTAAATTCACCTGTTGATTTGAATTAAAGTGATCTAGTGATATTTGTGTTGCATTCATAAAATAGACTTTATTAGAATAACCCTTTAAAGTCTCTTCTAATTTTTCTAATGAAGGATATTCTTCCAAATTTGCTGTAATTAAAATTGGGGGTATTGTCCGCTCGTTTAACACAAAAGTAGTTTTATGTGAGGCAAATATACCTCTTCTTAAAGCTTCTACTGGTTCAAAACAAATATATAGATCAGCATCTCCATAACAGATTAATGAAGACTGTAAATTTTTTCTTGGATTGTCGAAAGTTTTTTTCTGATAGCGAGTATGGCTCATAATAGCGCCCTCGCGCTGGGCTAGTCCATGCATTTCACTTCCCAGAATTATGTCAACGCCAGATTTTTGCGCGGCAAATTCGATTAATCTTTTTAGCGTTATAACACCTTGTCCTGCAGTTCCGGCAATAACCACATTAATTATATCGGTCTCATTAAAGCTCACGGAATGGCACCTCCGTTTCTAACGCGTGTATTATTGATTTATGAATTGCCTTATTAGGGCAGATTTCGTAACAAACGCCGCATCTAATGCATCGGTCGTCGTCAATTTGCATAGTTTCTACTCCATTTTCTTCTACTCTTCTTATAGCAGGACAACTAAGGATTCTTGCGCATTCGTAGCACATCTGGCAGCCTGTAATATGATAATATACTTCTTGTAGTTTTTCTCCTTTAGCCTTGAGCTCTCTTATTTGGCTCATTCTCCACCGGTGAGCTTGTAACCCACATTCCCGTTTAATTATAATAACCTTGAATCCTTTTTCTTGAAGCGCGGTCTCTATGGATTTGATTAACTTTTTTGGATTGTAGGAATCCTCAATTCTAAGCCAAGGAACTCCTAAAGACTTGCATATATTTTCAATTGAAAATCCACGCCGAAGTAAGTATCGAAGAACATCGTCTTGGTGACCCGTCATTGCGGTCCAAGAATTATCGAAAATTATAAGCAAAACGTTCGAGTCGTATCCCACAGCCTCAGCTAAAGGAGCCATACCCGTATGAAAAAAGGTGGAATCTCCAATCATCGCTATTATTTTCTGATCCGTTTTTGTTGACATTCCTATAGCCGCACTTAAACCACCTGACATACAAATAACAAGATCACTACATTCCTGTGGTGGAAAAAAAGACATTACATAACATCCAATATCTCCGCTTATTACCGTGTTTTCTAATTGATTCGTTGCCTTCAAGATGGCGTAAAGTGTGGCTCGTTCCGGACAACCAGCACAAAAAGTGGGAAATCTACTAGGAATAATCTCTTTGTAAGAATTAAAGTAGTCAATTGCTTCTTTCATTTGTTTACTCGGAGTTTTATCGAAGATTTTGGCCAAACTGGTGGCAACTAATCCCGTAGAAAATTCGTTATATTTCTGGAAATAATCTTGACCAATAACTTCAATATTTAGCTTGAAGTACTGCGCTATTTCTGAAACTTTTACTTCTAGAAAGGGTTCTAATTCTTCAATAACAATAACTTTTTCTAAACCTTTAAGAAATTCAGAAATTTCTTCGTAATTCAAAGGATATATCATTCCAAGTTTTAATACTGGCACGTCGTTTAATCCTAATTGTTCTAATGCCTCCATTGTATATCCAAAGGGCATTCCACTCGTAATAATTCCAGTTGTATTGTTTCCCGAAAACGTTTTATTTACTCCAAGCTCGGGAATAATTTCCCGAATCTTTTCAATTCTCTCATACAATCGAATATGATTATTTATAGCGTGAGGTGGAAGCGAGTTAAATTTTGGAATGTTTCTTATAAATTCTCCTTTGGCGTTCCCTTGCTTAATTTTACCCAATTCTACAAAACCACGCGAATGAGCACTTCTGGTGGAAGTTCGAATTTCAAAAATAGTATCGTATTTTTCAGAGAGCTCAAAAGCTAATTTTGTGTAATCTTTACATTCTTGCGGAGTATGTGGTTCAAAGCAAGGTAAATGTAACATCCAAGTATAAAACCTTTCGTTTTGCTCTTGATGAGAACCAAGGCTTCCCGGATCTGCTCCTACAAGTATCACCATCGCTCCGGGATTTGGACCATTTAATGCGATAACGCTTAACGCATCACTTGCCACATTTAAACCCACGTGCTTCATCGGGTTGAAGCTTCTACAACCAGTCCATGCTGCCCCTGCACACGCAGATGTCGCCACCGCTTCATTTACTGCCCAATGATGTACTAAAAACTCGTTCATCTCTGGATTCTCTCTTAATACTTGGTGAAAATACTCTCCGATATCGCTAGTTGGAGTACCTGGATATTGAGAAGCGTAAGAAACTCCCGCTTCGAGACATCCTCTCACCACTGCCTCGTTACCGAGCATTAAAACTTTTCCTTCTTCGTTCGTGAAACGAGTATCCTTTATTGGCAATTCAATCATCCAAACAATAATGTAAATTATTTTATATCTTTAAGTCTAAATTAAAAAAAAATCTTATTATTTCGAAATAAAATTAAAATAGTGATTCTCTCAAATAAAATTAATGTTGATTATTAAGTCAGCTAGTTTATATGATCCTTTCAATAATTTTTAACTCTTGAAACATAAAATAATTTAAGAACTAATTTGAAAAAATTAAAAATATTATCTGAGGTAGATATTTTAGAATCAAACTAATATAATCTCATTTTCTTTTTTTTATTCAAAATTTCAATGGATATAAATCTGAATTAAAAAGTGGGAGTTTTCTGAGGTTTAAATTCGCTTAATCCTTCAAGAATTAATTTATTAAGTTTAATACCAGCAAGGTTTACCAATTTAGAATAAGGTTCCTCAAATATTTTGGGAATACTCTCTGGAGTTCCATCCCAAATAGGATTTTTTTCGCGATTAATATACGGTTTTAATTCTATTTGGTAGTCGTTTGGCAATCCAACTCTCACATTATAGACGCTTGCGTAATGTCTATGTAAACCTTCCCCTAAATCACCCCATATTTTATTTCCCAAAGCGTACGTTTCAATCCTACCTATATCAATGTTTATTTCCGGCTTAATGCGGATAGTTTCGCTTATATCTGAAGGTTTATAATCAAATGACATAATATTCCATACGTTTAAGGTCCATTGAGTTTTTAATTTCTTTAAAATCGTTTCTGTGAATTTTTTATATCTTTCAACATAACTCGTAGTATCTTCTTGTCCTATTACCACGGGAACGCTATACCTTCTAGGTATAAAACTACAACCAGAAGGACACTTGTATAATAGTTTACCTTCTTTTTGCTTTTGCCATTTTTTTTTAGAAAATATGTAAGAATCGTAGTATTTTGGAGCTAACTTTTCCCGTATTCTATCTTTTAAGTTTAACTTTTCAGGAATGCTTTCTTCGTACCAATCTCCCTTCCAGTTCTGATCGTTTAAAATTAAACTAAACCACCTCCAACCTCCTATTTGCCTCTTATTAAACGACCCTCCCGGATAACCGGGTGCGTTTCCTCGAGATGAGCCTGGAAATTGTTCTCTTAAACAATCTGGGTCGTAAAGCCCAGATTCTTGAGCTTCTTTTAGGGGGACAATAGGTAAGTATCTATTGAAAATAGGGTTGAAAATTACCCACATCCTTTGAAGTAAATTTTGAAAAAACGATAAAAATTCGAGATTTTCATAGCCCATTTTTGGGGGAGGTGCATGCCAACCAATTGGCATTACATTATCTCGAGGATTACAGATAAAATTCCATAATGCGACCTTATCTGGTTTATCCGCTTCTCTTAAAACTTTTTTATTGATAAACGCGTCAATAGAACAAGCTTCTGAAAACTTTTTTTCTTTATCTTTTATAAGTTCATAACGTCCAGTCCAGAGGTATTTTCCCATCTTTATTCATACTCTACGAATTTTCTTATCCTTCTTAAATTATAATACTTCGAATTTAAAAATATAATCAATTACCAAATATATATTGTATCTTATTAAAAATACTGAAATAAGAAAAGAT
>JBHLLE010000253.1:0-4197 GCA_048885945.1 Candidatus Hermodarchaeota archaeon
AAAAAATTTTATAATTTTACATAAGGCTATGTAATGTTTTTAGGGAATTATTTTGAAAATTAATCAGATAGACCAGATTAATCGAACAATAAAAAGAGGTGATAACAATAAAAAATAATAAATTAAAATAATAAATTAAAACCTTACTGATGTATTTTATTTTTTACCACATTAAAAATAATCGATAATTTTTTAAAAAAAGATGCCTAAGAATTCTGAAGAGAAAGCAAAAAAGAAAGAAATTATAAAAAATTATAATTTAACCTCAGAATTTTACGATAGGCGTTATTCAGACATACAAAAACAGAAGTTTTCGCTTATTCTAAAAGATTTAATATTGAATCAAAAAATACTGTTAGATACAGGTTGTGGTACCGGATTATTATTAAAAAATGTTTTGGAATGGCGACAACAACGAGAGTCTTTTAGGTTTCATTATGTTGGTGTAGATATTTCAATTAATATGTTAAATAACTTTCAAAGAAAATTGTTGAAAAACACAAATCTAAGGAACGTTAATATAAATTTGGTACTTTCAGATATAGAACATTTGCCTATTAGAAACAATATTTTTGATTTGATCTTTTCCATTACTGCTTTACAGAATTTACCAGATATAAATAAAGGTCTAAAGGAAACAATCAGAGTAGCAAAAACTGGTGCTTTTGTGAACCTCTCAATTTTAAAAAAAAAATTAAATCTTAAAAAACTAATAGGTAAATTCAAAAGTTTAATGATAAATACGAAAATAATCAATATAGAATCCATCGAAGATCTTATTTTAATTGGAGAGATCTTAAAAGAGTGAAAATCTCTTTTTTTTCTTTTTATTTTTAAATTCTGTAATAATTTCCTCTACGCTACTTTCCACATCAAACTTTTTTCTAAAATAATTACATAAATTTTCAATATCTCGTTTTAAAATTATTTCAGCATTAGGATGGGTGGTTGAAATCCATTGAACCCAATCAATAATTAAAATATTGCCTTGGTCGTCTATAACTATATTAAATTCACCAAGATCTCCATGAATCATTTTTGCTTCTTGATATATAATTCTCATCTGATTTAGTATCGCATTAAAAATATAAGCCGGATCGTCAATTTCTTTATAATACACTAATTCTTTACCTCTTAAATATTCCATTACAACAATATGTCTATTATACCCTATGGGTTTTGGAGTATTCAATTTGAGAGTATAAATTTTATTTAACGCTTCATACTCTTTTTTAGCAGCTAATCGATTAATATAAAGCCAAGAAAGATGACTTCGACGACCTACTAAATCTCTATACTTTTTGATGTTTTTAAAGCTTGTCCTACCCATGCGATAAATCTTTAGAGCCCAAATATTGTCGTCATCATCCATACAACTAAAAACATCAGATTCTTTACCTTTCCCCACTAAGGGACCTAATTGACTAATGATTTCTTTTTCAACTAAAGCATGTAGTGCTAATAAATCATAACCAATTGAATTAAGAGTATAGGCGACTTCACTCTGAGACGAATCTCTAATAATTAAGTCTAATTTATGTACTTTTTTTAGTCGAAAAAGAGTTTCTTCTATTTTATATCGCGAGTAGAATTTAATATTGTTAACAGTAACGTATTCAGATCTCTTCATACCAATTTCTATTGCCATTAATATTCTTAAATCTTCTTTTTCAAGGCTTTTCAATAATTTGGCTGCTTCCACATTAAAAATATCCTATCCGTGTCTATTTAATTTAACGATTTTTATGACTAATAGTACATTAATTAAATAAAATACAACTATCTAATTCAATTAGAAAAAAAAGAAAAACTCAACTTAAAAAAGAGAATTCAAATTTAGGTATTAGAAGGAGCTAAGTACCTAAATAAATATTAAAAATTATTGAGAATCTAATCTATTCTTTAAATCTTTCCAAATATCATCAACATAATTACTAAAACTTTCAATTTCTTCCTGAGTTAGATGTTTAAATCGTTTTTGTGCCATTAAATATTCTTCAATAGGGGTTCTTTTTGAAGGATCCAAATATTTCTGGCTTGGTTTTGAAATAATTAATTTCCTGTCGATAATTTCATATAAAGGCCAAAAACCGGTCTCGTTTGCGAGTTTACCAATTTTTATAGTGTCTTTAGGATCGTAACCCCAACCTGGAGGACAAGGTGATAATATATGTATGTATTTTGCGCCTTTAATATCCCTTGCTTTTTGAAATTTTTCATATAAATCGAGAGGGTATGAACCATTAGCGGTTGCCACATAAGGAATTCCATGAGCCTCTAATATTTTAGGCATGTTTTTTTTAGGTCTTATCTTACCTCCGGGAGTGGTCGCTGTAGACGCTCCTTGTGGTGTTGATCCACTTCTCTGGACTCCTGTGTTCATATAAGCTTCATTATCGTAGCACGCATAAATAAAATTTGTTCCTCTCTCAACAGCTCCACTAAGAGCTTGAATACCAATATCAGCAGTACCCCCATCGCCTGCAAATGCTACTACGCAAATTTCATCTGACAATCCTTTTTGTTCCAATGAAGCCACAATACCCGAAGCTGAAGCTCCAGTAGTAGCAAATGGCGTATGAAGAACGGAAACTTTTGTAGTACAAAAACCTTGCATTCCATGGAGTACCGTAAGACAGGAAGCAGGTACTGTTAATATTGTTTTTGGACCAAGCGCTTTGAGAGCAAATCGATAGATTAACGCCATTGCACATCCAGAACACATTCTCGTTCCAGGAAATATAAATTCTTCTTCTCGAACATCCATAATATTTACCATTTTCTAATCCTCCCTCAATCTAAAAAGTCTAATTCATCTAATTTTAAACCGAAAAATTCGGTTTCATACTCGATTTCTCCTTTTTTTGATAATTCTAACGCTTTATGAACGCCTTTTATAATATGTTCACCTTTAACATCTCTTCCTCCTAAACCGACTATGAATCCTTTAATAAAAGGGCTGTTAGGTAATCCATAAAGAGCTGCTTTCAACTCGTAACATAATACTCCTTCGTATCCGTAACCAATAGCTCTGTCAAAAACCACAATATTTTTTTTATCTTTAAGAAATTCTCTAAGATACTTAACAGGAAAAGGTCTAAATAATCTTAACGTGACCAACCCTATTTTAAACCCTTCATCTCGAAGTTTTCCAATAACGGTTCTTGCTTGAGCTGAAACTGAGCCCATAGCAAAAATTATTGTATCAGCATCCTCTGTTTTATAGGTTTTAAATAAACCATTGCCGTAAGATCTTCCAAATTTTTTAGCATATTCGTCGTGTACTTCTTTTATAACATTAATTGAGTTTTCTAAAGATTTCTGTAGAGCGCACCTATATTCATAATAACCTGGAGCCGTACCCTCTTTTCTCTTTATAATATTGGGAGTTGTTACAGGTCCCACACCTATTATCTGGGATAAATCGGAGAGATTTAAGTGATGTTTTAATGGAGGTAAAAAATCATCGATATCTTCTTGATTTTCTAATTGCACAGGCATCATAGTATGTGATAACAGATATCCATCATATGCGACAATAGTTGGAATATATACCCTTGGATCTTCTGCTATTTTAAACGCTTGAAAATTAGTATCGTAAATCTCTTGGTTATCTTCGCACATAAACTGAATCCATCCTACATCTCTCGCCGCAATAAAGTCAGAATGATCATCCCAGATACTCCATGGCGCACCACAGCTTCTAGTTGCTAAATTTATTACTATAGGCAATCTTGTTCCCGAAGCCCACGGAAGCATTTCATACATTAACATAAGACCGTGAGCAGATGTTGCTGTACCAACTCTTGAACCCGTGGCTGAAGCCGCACAGCAAGCTGCAGCTGCAGAATGTTCAGATTCCACCATTAAAAATTTAGCATTTAACTTTCCTTCTTCTATGAATTCTGAAATTTTTTCAACAACCGGACTTTGAGGAGTTATAGGATAAGCGGAGACTACACCTACTCTAGCTTGTCTATAAGCGTGAGCAGCTGCGTGATTTCCTGTTAAAATTTTCATATTTTTTTCTTTTTTAGTTATTTCTGATTGAGTCATTCTGGCTTCACCTCTTCCATCCTAATAGCTTTTACCGGACATTCCTCCATACAAATCCCACACCCTTTACAATATTCTAACTCTATTTCTGGAGGAATTGATCTCGTTATCACTGCTTCAGGACAATATAACCAACATTTA
>JBHLLE010000253.1:4207-5941 GCA_048885945.1 Candidatus Hermodarchaeota archaeon
GCAGATTTTCCAGTCTTAGCAGGGATGCATTTATCTAAATCTATCACTGGTTTCAAGTTGCTCCACGTCCCTGTTTTTCCAGCTTCACCTTTAACAGGTTTTTGAACTGAAGCTAAGATCTTTTGATAATCTTTTTTTGAATCTGTCATAGTCTCAACAAAACTAGTCTATTTGAATATTAAAAGAATTAATAAATTAAAGAATAAAATTCTTCCTATTTAAAATAATAAGATTTTGGAGATAAACATAAGGTAATTACTATTTCCTATATATGTTGATTGAAGAATTTTCGCAAATAATAACTTGTTGCTATAATCCGTGTTAAAATTAAAAAAATTAATAAATCTTGAAATACCTTTGAATGATGTACATCCATATCTAAGCCGCACCATTTCGAGATTGGTTACTTTTTTTATTTTTTTATTAACATTTTATTTTTTGTCTTCTAAAATTTTATCTAATTTCTTATCTATAGAGAATAGTATTGGATCTGGTTGATTTTCAATAAAATAATTGAAATCCCATTCTTTCATTAGAATAGCTTTTATATTTTTCCCATATTCAATATAATCGTTATAGAATTCGTCATATTCATTTGGAAATAAGAAGTTTGCTTCATAAACACAACTTAAATTAATATAAAAAAGGTTCTGATCTTTAAGGTCAATATTTCTTTCAATAATGTCATAAAGAAGAGAATGTTTGCTTTCTAAATGTGTTCCATATCGAATTATATCATTTACTATTTTAAATTCAAAATTATTATTTTTTATAATGATTGGAAATGCACCCGCTTCAAAACCTAAAAATATTTTAGTATCTGGTGGAACACATATATTATTGAAAAATCTTTTTTTCATAATTTCTTTCATATTAAGAGAAAGTGTTGATAATAAGGAATCATTAGGTAAATTAGGAATTTCTTCAATGGGAATCTTATCTATTGGTATATTAGGCTTTCCATATCTTCTCTCGTGAGAGTATTGCGTAAATTGCCATGTTCTATAAAAATTTTTACAAAAGGAATAGAGTAAAGCATACGGAATAATTTCTTGAAAGAGGGATTGGATTTTATTGCTATCTGATCTGATTTCCATACTAATTTCTGGAGTTATCTCAGAGAGAAAATCCCATTGTAAAAATCTTAATCCTGCCGATCTATTAGGTTCAAAATAGGCAAGCTTTAATTCAGGGATGATTAGGCTAAGAACAATTTCAAATGGGTAAAAGATATTAATTTTTTCTTCTTGAAAAAGGAATTTTAATTGGGAATCAGATACAAGTCTCTTATCATGAGGAGTTTTAATATAATAAATTCTATTTTTTATCTCATGGCTCTCTTTTGATAGAATATATGCGTGGGGTATATCCTTCTTTTTTTCTACATGGATAATTAAAAGATCTCCTTTTTGACAAGGCAAAAACTCAACATTATAGTTTAGAATAGGGCTAATACGAAATTGAATAATATTATTAATCCTACCTTTATCTTTATCCACATCAAAGATGTCCTTTCCTTCAAAATCTCCTTCATCTGTTATTCCAATGATTAATCTTCCTCCCGAATGGTTAGCTAATGCTACTAATTCTTTAGCTAGATCTTTTTGACCATCTCCGGTTCTAATCTCTTCTGATTGCTTAAATTCAATTTTAATCCTTTCTAAATCTTTAGTATCTAATATATCGTTAATTTCCTTACATATTGTCAATTATTTTCACCATAGAATTTTATAT
>JBHLLE010000254.1:0-5938 GCA_048885945.1 Candidatus Hermodarchaeota archaeon
TAAATTTATCCATTTTAATTAGTGTTTAAATTTCTTTTAAAAATTTAAATACTAATAGTAAGGTAAATTTTTGAAATAGAATAAAATTCTTATAGTAAAAGATAAGAATAATTTTAAATTAAATTATTTATTATCATTAAAGATAATATAATCTCATATACTTGCCGGTGTGGCTTAGCTGGTTATAAAATCTCTGGAATTTTCAGAGATTTAATAGGCGCCAGACTCATAATCCTTCTGAAAAATTGGGTCAGACGGTTGTATTCTGGAGGTTCGTGGGCTCAAATCCCACCACCGGCATTATTTTTATCTTTTATAATAAAATATATTAATAATATTATCACATTTTGAATCCCATGACCTTAAAAGATAGACTTAAAAAATTCCGAGAGTGGCCAATCAGCGCCCAGATGATGGGAGTTATCATTCCGGTATTTACTATACTTACATTAATATCAATAATCCTTTTTGGACCGAGTTTTAATTTTGTTGACCATTATTTAAGCACGCTAGGAACTCAAGGTAGGAATCCGATGGGTTTTCTTTTTTTTGATGTTGCTTGTATTATAACTGGCGTCTTATTATTTCCCTTTTTCTACGGGACAAGGCATTGGAAAACAGATAGTAAGCTTTTTAACTTAATTCTTTACATATTCATTGGTATTGGATTTATTGCATCCTTTGGAATTATCATGCAAGCTATTTTCCGCGGAGATTTTAAGCCTTGGCATTTTTACTTTAGTGCTGTTCATTGGATTGCGAACTTTTTCTTCTTGGCAATTGCTCCTATTCCCTTGTTAAAAAACAAAAAATATTATAAATCTATTACAATAATCTGCGTCATCGCGACTATTTTTAATTTTATATACGTTATAACCGCTGGAGCATATCCATGGATTGAGTGGATAACTGCTGGAACATCGTTTGCGTTTGGGGGTTTAATAGGGAGAAACATGGTAAAAGAAGATTTTCCATCAGGACTTTAACATATAAGACATTTATTTATGTAAAATAATATTTTAAAATCTTTTTTTGGGTAAAATGTCTAAAAAATGGATTGTTTTTGACGCAATGGGAGTTATTTACGAAGTTGCTGACGATGTTAAAGACCTTTTAGTGCCATTTCTTCGTTCAAAGAATAATACTGCCCCGTTTACAAAAATCCAAGAGATCTACATAAAAGCTAGTTTAGGCAAAATTAGCTCGTTCGATTTCTGGAAAGCGCTGGGATACGAAGATGAATATCCAGATATCGAGAAGGAATATCTTGATAAGAATCTTACTATTGATCCAGAATTCAGAGAAGTTGTTAAGACTTTGAAAAAAGATTACAATTTAGGTATGTTAACAAACGATTTAAAAGAATGGTCGTCATTTTTGCGTTCCAAATTTAAATTAGACCAATTTTTTAACATGGTAATAATTAGTGGAGATGTAGGTTATAGGAAACCAGATAAAGGAATTTATAAGATATTACTTGAAAAAACGAACGCTCAACCAAAAGATATTGTTTTTATCGACGATCTCCTAAAAAATTTACTTTCCGCATCAGAAATTGGAATAAATACCATTAGATTTGTAAGAAAAGAATCTAAAATACCTTTTTGCTCCGAGTTTGAAATTAGTAGTTTTAAAGAATTAGTTCAAATATTAGAAAATTTCTATTAATAACAAAAAGGATATTCATAAAAATTTTTGTACTTTTAATTTCTTACGATAATTCTTTTTAAACTCCCGAAAGTTTCCCTTACTATCTTCTCCTCCTATAAACTTAGGAGTGTAAAATTTAGCTCTATAATAATCCATGAAAATTGTGGTAGTAAATAAGCCTTTTGGGTTAAGTTCGTTATAAAAATGTACCAATCTTTCGGGTAATTCAAAATAATCGATGACTACATTTTTATTAGCATTTTGTATTTTTTTATACGCAGACATCCAAGCATCACTACATTTAAGTTCGTTACCAGCACCAGGAACCCATTGTACACCATTTATAGCATCTATTTCTAGAATATCGTCCAAATGTTTAAATGCGTCTGGCCCGTCTAAATGATAAATAGAATAATCTACATGTTCAGCCTGTGCTATAATGTCGGGCAAGGCAAAACGTTTAAACCATTTAGGCGAAAGAAAAGCACTAAAATCGCATTGTATTGGAATCCACGGTTTAGGACACCATATATTCATCCAACTACTATATCCATCGGAATATTTTCCCATAATTTTAAATAACTCGTCAAATACTTTCATCATTTTTTCGAGTATTATTGCTCTACATGTATCGATTAATTCGGGATCTCGTCTCATGGTTAATATTAGTTTGGTTGGACCTAAAAACGAAGATAAAATATCTAACACTCCTCCCATATCTTGAATCGCAATACAATAGTCATTTCTACCACGTTTAGCTGCAATTTCAGTGGTCCTTAATAATCGAGCATACCATTCGTTATTCGTGTTGAGTTCTATACTTTCCAATAACGGAACAATCTCATCTAATTTAGTCTCTCTTTGAAACCAAACTGTTCGTGTTTGAAATTTAGGTACTATACCTAATACAGAGGCCATGATTCCAGGACCATAATAAGGATTAAATCGCGGGATGCTCTCTCCACCAAAATAAAGTTTTTTACAAAACGACTCAAAATTGTCTAATGCTGTATCCACATCATCCCAGTACTCACATAAATAGAAAGGATCAAAAAATTCTAACACTACATCAAAATCAGGTATTTTCTCGCCTATATAAGGATACCAATAGGAAATGCAAGGTCGATCAATTAATTCATGATCCCACCACGCTTTTAATCGCTCCTTTGCGTCTTTTATATCTTCTTTGAATTGACTCATAATTTAAAATTTAAGTTCTCTTTATCTATTAAATAGATTTTTAATCCAAAAAAATTAAGATTTTCTATTTGTAAAATTAGATTTAAATTTGTTAAATTAACAAATATTTTTTATAGCAACATCTTAAATTTAATTGTTATGGATAAATTTAATTCTGAAAAGGTATCTTCAGAAGAAATTGCCCTCTTAGATAATAATTCTGAATGGCTAGGAATTCCCAAAAGCTTTTTAATGGAGTGTGCGGGATATTCCTTTACCATGGAACTAATTAATAAGTATAATCTTAAAGAAAATAAAGAATCTAAGGTTGCAATTTTTTGTGGTACTGGAAATAATGGGGGAGATGGTTTTGTTATTGCCCGACATCTATCTTCTCACGATATTAAAGTATTGGTGATTTTACTGGGCAGCCCAGATAATATTAGAACAAAGGAGGCAAAACTTAATTGGAATATTATCTCTCAAAATCTAAATTATTCCATAAGAACTGAAATCATAAAAGATTCTACGGATATTGGAAAGATTGGGATGTTAATCGAGGAGGATAAATCGTATAATATAATTATTGATGGTTTGTTGGGTACTGGAATAAAAGGAAGAATCAGAGAACCTATTTCAACTGCTATAGATCTCATAAATACCTTTAAAGAAGAGAAAAGCAAAAGATTTAAGGTAGTATCTATTGACGTTCCTTCTGGTATGGATCCAAATACAGGAGAAATCTCAGATAAAGCTGTAAAGTCTGATTTAGTAATTACTTTTCATCGAGTTAAAAAAGGTATGGAGGTTGATAATGAATTTATTGGCGAAATCGTAGTTAAATCAATTGGAATACCTCAAGAAGCTAAAATTCTTGTAGGAAAAGGAGATATTATCCCTACATTAAAGGTAAGAAAAATTGATAATCATAAAGGTCAATTTGGAAGAGTATTTGTTGTAGGGGGCTCAAAGAACTATTCTGGAGCGCCTGCGTACACTTCCTTAACGGGAATAAATTTCGGGTGCGATTTAGTAATTACTTACGTACCCCAAATTATTGGAGATGTGCTACGAATTTACTCTCCAAACATGATTGTAAGGACTAACCCAGGAGATTGGTTAGATTTAGAAGCAAAAGAAGAAATCTTAGAATTAATAGAATGGTCTGACGCAATAGTTATAGGTCCGGGACTAGGACTGAAAGAACAAACTGAAGATCTATTAATTGAATTGCTAAAATTTTTAAAAGAAAAGAAAAAATCTTTTGTTTTAGACGCTGATGCTCTAAAATTAGTTAAAAACCACTTGAATTTAATTAAAGGGCAATCAGTGATATTAACTCCTCACGAAGGAGAATTGAAAATTATGACTGGAGTGGAATTGCCACCTTACAATAAAATAGAAGAACGGAGCGACATTATTTTTAATTTAGCTAAAAAACTTAATCTTACTCTTCTAGTCAAAGGACCTTACGATTACATTAGTAATGGAAAACAAATAAAATTAAATCGAACTGGTTGTCCAGAAATGTCTATTGGGGGAACTGGAGATGTTTTGGCAGGGCTATGTGCTTGTTTTTTAACCACTGAAAATGACGCGTTTCAATCAGCTTGTTCAGCTGCTTTTATTAACGGATATTTAGGTGAATATTGCAAAGAAAAAATAGGACCTCGATTTACTGCAATGGATATGATTGAAAATATTAATAATTCAATTTTAGCGTTATTCAAAAAAGACTAATATAATTCTTTATATGATTTGTTCAAAATATCCTACTATTCTTAATTGGTTCTCAAACCGATTAAGAGTTGTAATTATTCCTTTCAAGCCTGCTCCGTTATGAAAAAGCAATTTATCGAATTCCATTATAACTTCTCCAGACTTTCCAGGAAGTATTTCGTCACCTTCAGTAATTTTTAAAGGAGAAAATTTAGTTTCAACTATTACAAAATATTGTATTCCATCCCCAGGTCTTATTACTTTAGATTTTGGTTTATAAAATTGATTCACAAAGATTTTTGCTTTTATCTTATTTTCAGATTTATATTGATTATTGGAAACTAAGATATTATCTCTACTAATTTGATCTGGAGAAATATTTCCCTTTAGAGCAAGACCAACTCTATCGCCTTCTACAGCAAATTTAAAATTTCGATCGTGTTTTTGTATGCTCCTTACGATCACTTTTTTACCTGGACCATCGTATCCTGTTAATTCAAGCATTTGACCCGAATTAATGATTCCTTTTTTTACTATACCCAATATTACAGTACCAATACCTTTTACTGGAAATGAATGATCAATCAGGACTTTAGTATACGAAGAAGTTTTTTCGTCTTTCTTGGTTAATTCTGAACCTATATCAATTACTTTCTTTTTTAATGTGTCATAATCTGCTTTATCTCTTATTTCGATTATTTCAGTGTTTTTCAAAGAAGTTGTGTTGATAATCTCTCTCAATTTTCTTTTGATTTCGTCTAATTTCCATTCTGTCTTTTTTGTAATATTCGAAATCACTACTAAAGTTCTCGTATCGTTTAGTTGATGAACCATATCCATTCCAACTAAAACCTCTCCTACAATTGGATTTAAACCTAAATCCAAATCAACAACTAAAATGTGAAGAGTCGCAATATTTAGTGTTTGAAGAAATGGTTTTAGTTTTTCAGGATATTCTACGGGAGTTAAAGCACAAAACACATGTCCTACACTATCATCTAAACGGTTATAGAATTGAATATCAGATCTCGTTCCAGGAGCTCCTAATGCTTGTCCTATTAAATTTCGATATTCATAATTGTCTCCAAAAATTCCTATTATGAAGTTTCGTTCTTCTTGTTCACTCATATATTATCTTAGAAAATTAAAGATATCTCAAAAATTTTTCTAATATCTTTTTTCTTAAAAAATATTCTTCTGGTTTCAATTTGAAATAAATACTTATACTCCTATTAATTCTTATATGAAAATTTGTTTTATTATTATGCATATCTAATTGATAAACAAGTTTTAAAAAAAGAGAAGAATAATATATTCACATAGAAATTAGAAACTAAAATATAACTTTCGAAATTAAAAAATATATAAAGAGTAATTATATTATATAGAT
>JBHLLE010000255.1:0-5902 GCA_048885945.1 Candidatus Hermodarchaeota archaeon
ATGGAGCTTTTTGCCCTATAATGAATTCATCGCCAACCCTATGTCCAGCTTAGCAGTTACCCGTTTGGGATATGACTCTGGCTATCACATCGGACATAACGCTCTCCTTTAACTATTTTACCGTTCAATATGCTGGAGAGAGATGCTAAAACATAAGAATGAACTATGTGAGAATAACCAATTTTTTTTAGATTAGCTGCTCTGTAATAGTATTTATACACGTTCCTAACCATTTCTCTGAGAAAAAAATCTTTTGCAATATCTAATTGCTCGTAAAATTTAATACTTTCAAGAATGAGGGTAGCCGCTGTAAAAAATTGCTTATTTTTTAAGTCATCTTTAGCTATTTTGTTTAATCCTTGTACGATTTGATTAAAAATACCAAAGCGATTAAATTCTAAATTTCCTTCAATTACCATATCATAGGCATTTAAATAACATTCAGTTGAATGAATATAATCGTTTAACTTCCAAAAATTATCTCCTGCCTTTACTAAATGTTTATATGACATTTCAAAATTTTTTAATTCTTTAAATACACCTGCCGCATCAATAAAATTTATGGCGGCCTCAGAATAATCTTCAATTTTTTCAGAATAATTTCCTGCTAGTACGAAACAAGAAGCTGATTCGATTAAGTTATTATTTATTTCTTGATAACATAGTGCAGCTCCACGATAATACCTCGCGATTTTTTGTAATTGTTCTTCTTTCTTTTCGAGGCTTTCAGCTAAATTAATATATGCCCCTGCTTCTTTTTTCGAATATATAACGAATTGGTCCTCATCATCTATGAGCTTATATAAACTTTTTAAAATTTGATTAATTTGAGCCAATGCTAAGTAATCTGATTTTTCCTCAAATACTTGAAATAAATCCAAGAAATAATTTATAGCATCTACGATAATTTTTTTTGATTGATTATAATCATCTAATTCTTCATAACACGAAGCTATTTGCTTGTACGAATAAGATACTAAATCAAAATAGTTATATAATTTAGCGAATTCAATAACATTTTCGTAAAATAGTATGGAATCTTTACATTTCCCTATTTTTAAATATAGTTCTGCAACATTCTGATATATTTGCGCAAGTTTTCTGGTATCAACATTTCCATTTTCACTGAAATCTCTAATAAGAGATATTTCTTGTATTAAATATTCAATACTCTTAAGTATATTTTTTTTATGTGCCTTTTCATTATGTAATTTTATACCGTAAATATCAGCAATTTTTAAATAAATTTCAGCAATCTCGTGTAATTTTGCTTGAATTGTATAATTTTCAATAACTTTATTCCAATACGCTAAGTTATATTGATAAATTTCAAGAGCAAAGGAATACCCAAGATCTTCTAATAATTCACCAGCGGAATATAAAAATTCTCCAGCGTCGTAAGGATCTCCTGATTCGGCAATATCATCAGAAAATTTAACCGTATTCTTTATAAGTTGATTAACGAGTTTTTTCTGTTCCTTTAAATCGTCAATTAATTTGATTTTATCAATTGAGATCTGTAAGTTGTCGAGGAACAGAGTGTAATCTAAATAATCCTCCTCTTCGATAATCTCTTTATCAACTCATGGGTAGAAATACTTATGCATTAAAATTAATCAAGAAATAAAGGTTTTATCTAAATAAGAACAAAATTTTAAAGCAATAATTATCGATTGTAGATTCTTTATAGTATTTATTCACGATTCAATCCCATTTGAATTGATGACATCTTTATACCATAGAGCGCTTTTTTTCCAAATCCTCTCTTGAGTATCGTAATTAATATAAATAAGGCCAAATCGTTTTGAATAACCTTCAAGCCATTCGAAATTATCCATTAACGACCACACAAAGTAGCCTTTCAAGTTTACTCCTTTATTAATAGCTTGATGAGCTGATTGAAAATATCTTTTTAAATAATCCAAACGATCATTGTCTTGTATTATATTATCAACAATGATGTCGTCTTTACAAGCCATTCCGTTCTCCGTAATATAAATCTTAGGACGATCGTAATCTTTATATACTCTGAGTAAAAGATCGTAAAATCCTTCAGGGCAAACTTCCCATCCCATTTCAGAAACTTCTTTATTCTTTTTTGCTTTTTTAGGTAAGAGAAGTTTACCAAGATTATCTAAATCCTTAGATTTTCGAACCATTACCCGATTGCACGAATAATTATTAATCCCCAGAAAATCTATTGGATTATCTTCGAATAATTTTAAATCGCTTTCTGGAATGGGGCCTAAATTAAGAATCTTATTTAAAAGTTGCAAGATATCACTTGGATATTCTGCTTTTAGGACAGGATCTAAAAACCACCGATTTACTAATCCATCTACAACGATAGATGCTTTTTTATTCAAATCATTGTTAATATAAGGATACACGGGTTCTAAATTGAGAGTAATTCCAATTTGACCGTCCGAATAATCTGAAGACCGAAATCTTTCAACGGCTTTTGCGTGTGCTACATTAATAAGATGAGTCGAACGGAATCCACCTGCTAAGTCTCTTTTACCATATATCCCAAGCATTTTAAACCAAACGGCAAAAACTAAGGGTTCTTTAAATGTGATCCAATTTTTCACGCGGTCCCCAAATTCATTAAATGCAAAAGAGGCAAATTCCACGAAAGCATCTACCACTTCGCGACTTTCCCAAGCTCCCATTTCATTCAATTCAACTGGTAAATCCCAATGATAAAGTGTGATATATGGCTCAATATCGTTTTCAATTAACTCGTTTATCAAATTGTCGTAGAACTGAACTCCCTTACGATTAACTTTTCCCTTACCTGTGGGAAATATACGAGGCCATGAAATGGAGAATCGGTAAGCATCTAGTCCCATCTCTTTCATCAACTGCACATCCTCTCTATATCTATGATAGTGGTCACAAGCAATGTCTCCAGTATCTCCATTCGTTATCATTCCTGGTGTATGGCTTGCTCTGTCCCACGCACTCTCACCTTTTCCGTCTTCGTTCCAAGCACCTTCAATCTGATAACTTGAAGTAGCTGCTCCCCATAAAAAACCCTCTGGAAATTTAATTTTTGGCATTATCCTATTAGATTTTTATTCAATTTAAATTTTAATTCGATTATAATTTCAATCCTTTATTTTAAGAATTCTTTTTCGATTTATTAATAATTTTAGTTTATTAATGTTTATAATATAGAATTAAGTATAGAAGAAGATTTTAACCTTAAATTATTAGGTTTTAATCAAAAAAATTAAAAAAAGAGAGAAAAAAATTATTTAATTACTTAAATCCCTCCTGCGATATGAGGAAGTATGACTATGGAATCTTCAGGAGAGATTTTAGTTTCGGGAGTTGCTTTTTTACCATTAACCAAGATTCCAAAATATTTATCTTCTAAATTTAATTCCATTAGAAGATCATTTACGGTCATGGTCTTTTCAGCGTGGAAAGTCTCATACACTCCAGTCTCAAGAAGTTCCGCTACTTGTCGAATTTTTTATACACCTTCTTTTTTAATTTTTGTTTGAAGTTATTTTTAATAGGTTATTTTATACCCATAATTATAATAAATTTATTCTATTTAAATAATTATTCCTTATATTTGTACACAAAAAATGGAGTACAAGCTATATAGAAATTCATTTTAAATATGTAATTTATCTAGATTTCCTCTTTCAATATTTCATATGAATTACGATTTTTACTTAGAAATAAGATATATATAGGATTTATTTTAAAGTAATACGCAATAAATCTTCAGCTAATATGGTATTAGGAAAGATTTTTTTTGCTTCTTCGAGTAATATGTTAGCATCTTCTTGGTATCTTGACGAAATATGGGTTAAAATTAATTGTTTAGCATTCATTTTTTCTGCGTCTATAGCAGCATCCACCGAGGTTGAATGTAATTTTTCTTCGGCAATCTCTGCCAATCTCTTAGAAAAAGTCGCTTCGTGTATTATAATATCTGAATCTTTACCAAGTTCAATTAAAGAATCACATGGAGCAGTGTCAGCAGAGTATGTAATTTTACGTCCAGGTCTATTAGGTTCCACAATTTTTTCTATAAACGGATCAATTAATGTTCCATTAATTTCGATAGTATTTCCCGCTTGTAATTTTTTCCAAAGATTACTCTCAGGAATTCCAAGTTCTCTTGCTCGATCTGGATTAAATTTACCATAACGCGGTTTTTCTACAAAAGTATAAGCGTATGTAAGGGTAGAATGATTAACAATTGTATAATTTAACAAATATCGCTTAGTTTCGTGAAAAGTATTATTATCAAATTTGATTTTGCTTTTTGGGTTTTCAGATTCTAAACCTTCAAATTCAAGTAAAATTTTGTCATAATGGTCGATTTCTACTATTTTAACGGGATAATTTGTTTTTAATCCTAAGATTTTTCTATGGAGGTATAAATAGAGAAATAAGTTAGGAGGGCCAAAAATCGTGAGAGGGGCAGTCCTTTCGACTAGTGAGAATCGAAATAGTAGACCTGGAAGACCAATTATGTGATCTCCATGAAAATGAGATATTAATATTGTTAAAGGTTTATTCAATTTTAAACCAGCTTCTATAAATCTTCTTTGAACATCTTCACCACAGTCAAATAGAACTATTTGATTTTTATATTTTAAAGCGATAGAAGATAAATTTCTACTCTTAATTGGAGTGGCAGCACTCGTTCCTAAAAATATTATGTCAAGCATTAAAATCCAGAAATGTTCTACTCAAGTATAAATAATGTTATTTTTTCCTTAATTTAGAGATTTCTAATCTCTGTTGAATATGCTCTTTTTTAAGTTCTTCAATAAAATTTTCTAATTCTCTAATTCTTAATATTAGTTGTTCGTCCTGATTAGTTGAATGTGTAATTTGTTTTTGAATGGTATTTATTTTATTTAAATTAGTATCTTGTGCTTCAATTTTATCTAATTTACTTCGTAATTCTTTGATGATTTTATCTTGAGCTGTAGTGTCAATCGTACTTTTCTGATCTTTATATCTTTCTAATTCGTTTTCAAGAGATTCAATCTTAATCTTAGCTTTATTCAGTTTCTTTTGTAAGTCTTCTGTTAATTTTGAAATAGAATTTTTGGAATTATCAACTTCATTATTTATTGAAGAAATACCGTTAGTTTTTTCGTAATTAGATATTAATTTATTAAAATTTTCTATCCTTTCATTTTTCCTATTTAATTCGTGTTCTAAATCTAAAATCTTTTCTCGTAATTCTTGAATAATACTATTTTTTTCGTGATCTTTGCGCTTTTTTATTTTCTGTTTATAAATTTTAAGTTTATCCTCTAAAAGATTAATATATCTCTCAGATTTCTTTAATTTTTTTTCTAATTTTTTTGTTTTACCTTTAGATAGTAATTCTCCTTCTTTAGCTTGATTGTAAAAGGATACAGACTCTAATTTTTTATTTAATTCAACGATTTCTTTTTTTAAGGTTTCAACCTCTCCTTTTTGAAGCTCTTCTTGCAACTTAGAAATAACTAATTGCTGTTTATTTATTTTATCTTGTAATTCTTTTATTAAAACCTCAAATGGTTCTTTTTTGGCCTCAATTCGAATTACTTTATGATCGTTTTCTCTAATTAGCTGTTCAAATTTATGCTGGTATTCAATTTTTTCTTTTCGCAAATAACCCATTCGATTTTTCAGATCTCTAATTTCCCTGTCTTTATGTTCTAATTGTATTTCTAATTTTGAAACCATTCCCTTCTTCCATTGCTTTTTTGTAATATTTGAACTGTCATCAGGAATGCACGATTCTAATTGCAAGATATTGTCTTCCAAAATTTCAATTCTCTCTAAATATTCAACAATTTCACGTTCTTTAGACGTAATTTCAACGTTTAATTCAGAGATTTTATTTTTAAGTTCTTGTTCCGTCATAAAATAAATT
>JBHLLE010000256.1:0-5886 GCA_048885945.1 Candidatus Hermodarchaeota archaeon
AATACCTAATCCTTAAAGGTAATGAAGTTATAAACGATAAAAATAACCTTATGAGTCCAAAAAAGATAAAAGTTGAAAGAACAATAATTCAAAAATTTTTAGCTGAGCAAGATCCGAAAACTAGCTTAATTTTATTGAGAAATGAAATTCAAAAAATACATAATTTATCAAAACAGATTATTAATCTTAACAATAGTTTGAAAAAAAATGAGGAGCTTACATCAAAAAAAATCATAGATTACTTTCTTCAAACAAAAGATATTAAAATACAAAGCGAATATTTGGATTTCCTATTAGATATTATTAAAAACTATTTTGATGTAAATCTTGCTATGAGTTCTAAAACTTCTGATTTTCTTGGTTTTTAATTTATTAAGAAGATCAAAATAAAAATAAGGATTTAAGATTAATTTCTATTTTCTTATTTTTCCTTTAAAAAGAGTTTCTTCATCCAATTAGGTAATATAAAAGCTCCGTATGCTTCAAAAGTAGCAGAGATAAGAATTATTCTAACTATAATTAGGATTACGATATTTAAAGCTAAAGTATCTAAAATAGAGCCTATTACAAAGGAAGTGCTAGCAAGAAAATATAGTAATCCTTTTAAACGTATTTCTGGATCTTGACTCTTTCGACTTTCTCGTAAAAATAAATATCCTGTTATGAAAATAGTAATCAATATAATTAAGAGATATATAGTTAAAAAAAGTCCTGTCTGTGAATCAATTGGAGTATATAATTCCCCTATTAATGTAATATCAGTGAAAAGTAAATATATGAAGATTATAGTGTATAAAATTCCAAAGATCACATAGATAGATGCTACTAATTTTATTTTCTCTTTATTAATCAATTCAGTTATGACTAGCATCCAAGCTAATAACGCCCAAGGAATTAGAATATACGCACATGTAAAGAAGATTTCTGGAGAAAGTCCTTTTCCTGTTGCAAGTATTAAAATAAGCGCTAATGAATGAGTAAACCATACTTCAGTAAGTAATATTAATGCGATTCCCATGTATAAAAGTGGTTTACTTTTATATTTGACATATTTAGAGATCAATATCAAACCAACAGCAATGGAAAATATTATCATTATAATTGATAAAAAGCCATTTAAAATATCAAAAGGAGTTAATTCCACCATTAATTTTATCACAAATTTTTAAAAATAATTTTTATAAATATATGATTAAATTTCATATAAATAAATTATAGGTAATTTAAACTAAATCTGAATTATTCAAAAACAGTAAATAATATTGATATTTTTTTGTAAAATAATCTTAAATAACTTTTTGAGCGTTTGATATGGTTGTTTCTAAAAATCTACAAAAATTTTTGTTGGAAAATGCGTTAGAGCGTTTTTTAAGGTATGTGTCAATTTCGACAACTTCTGATATAAAATCAGCTTCATTTCCATCTACAAAAAATCAATTCGAATTAGGAAAACTACTGAGTAATGAATTAAAAAGTTTAAATTTAGAAGATATTATTCATGACAAATTTGGTTATGTTTATGCTAATTTACCCCCAAGTAAAGGATTTGAAAATGTTCAGCCTATTGGATTTATTGCTCATTTAGATACTTCAGAAGCAGTAAGTGGAACAGATGTGAAACCCGTCATTCATGAAAATTATGATGGAGGTGTAATAAAATTCTCCCAAAATGATGATATTAGCTTAAGTATGGCAGATTCACCTCAATTAGAAGAATATATCGGTCTGGACATCATAACATCTCAAGGAGATACACTCCTAGGAGCCGATAATAAAGCAGGTATTGCTGAAATAATAGCTGCATGTGCCGCGTGGAAAAAGTTTCCTGAATTAAAACACGGCCCAATAACCATTTGTTTTACACCTGATGAAGAAATAGGAAGAGGGACAAGAAAAATCAAGAAGAAATTATTACCAGAGATTTGTTATACAATAGATGGCTCTGAAATGGGTCAATTAGAAATAGAATGTTTTGATGCGTGGGGGGCGACTATAAAATTTAAAGGGCTTAATGTTCATCCAGGATACGCAAAAAATTTGATGATAAACGCAATCCATATAGCCTGTCGATTTTTAAGCCAATTACCCGAAGGAGAATCACCAGAACATACAGAAGAAAGGGAGGGATTTTATCATTTGATGAATCTTGAAGGCAATGAAGAGGAAGCCACAGCAACTTTAATACTTAGAGATTTTGAAACGAAAAAAAATCAATATCGAATGAATTATTTGGAAAGTTTAAAGAACTCGTATGAAATTCGCTATCCAGAATTAAAAATTGAATTGAATTTTGTCCATCAATATCAGAATATGCTGACTTTTTTAGAAAAGGAGCAAAGAGCTATTGATTTAGCCAAAAAAGCAATAGAAAAAGCTGATTTAGAAGTAAAATTTCACGCTATTCGAGGAGGAACTGACGGAGCTCAATTAAGTGCTAAAGGAATTCCAACACCCAATATTTTTACTGGAGGATTACTTTTTCATTCAAGAAAAGAATACATTCCGACTTTAGCCCTACAAAAAGCTTCTGAGGTAATATTATATTTAGCTGAATTTTGGACGAAAGAATAGACTAGTACAAAAAATAAAGTATTGGTATTTTTTATATCGCTTTTTTAGGAACTACAAAAGAATATTTTATAATTTTTTACAAAAATTTAAAAATAGGTACTATAAAATTTATTTAGTTTTTCAAAAAGATTTTTTAATAGAGGAGATCAGTAACCAAAATGGCAGAAATTGAGATGTACAATCCAATTTTTATTAGTAATTTTCAAGCAATCTTAGCTATAATGGCAGTTATTTCGTTTGGATTAGCTTGTAGAAAAAGACGAGATTTAATAACTTGGCTTCCGGGGCTTTCTCTTCTTTGCATTGGTTTGTGTATTACTGGCTTTTTTTATAATAACGATGTTGCTTCATTAATATCATATATATGTTTTTTAGGAGCTACCATACTAATTTTTATTGCTGTTGCTAAAGAATATTATGGAATTTTCATGAGTAATAACGAAAAAAAAGGCAATCTCTCGTTAAAATATTTTGCTGCATCGAGCGTTGTTGCTATTGAAATTTTTACTTTAAGCATAATAAGCATGATGATAATCATAACTTTAATAACTGTATTTATGTTAATTCGGATTTTTATATATAAGAAAACATTAACACACGCATTTATGAGTATCATCTTATTAGGTGGGTGGTTAACTACAGTTACTTTAATACTTGATTCATTTAATGTACCTGGTGCTTTAGAGTTAAGTTCAACGGTAACAACTAGTTTTCTTGTGATTATGATTGTTACAGGAATAGTCGCGGTTCTCGAACAACAAATTATAGAATCAAATTTAATATTAAAAAAATTAATTACTTCTTCTCAAGAATCTAGTGTTAGTGTTGCTTCTATGGCAACTGAACTATCTGCAAGTGCTAGTGAGGTTAATGCCGCAGCAGAAGAGATAGCTTCTCAAACTCAGGAAATGGCAGTTAATACTCAAAATATACACGAATCGTCTAATGAAATTCAAAGAATAATGGAGATTATAATTAATATCTCAGAACAGACTAATTTACTTGCTTTAAACGCGAGTATAGAAGCAGGAAGAGCTGGAATAGAAGGACGAGGATTTGCTGTTGTAGCAGAAGAAGTTAGGAAGTTAGCGGAAGACTCAAGAAATGCAGTTTCCAAATCTCGATCAAGAATTGAGGATGTTCTTGAAAGAATCCGTAATACTAGCTTGGCAATGCAGGGGATAAGCGCTTCCGCAGAGGAACAAACATCTTCAATGGAAGAAATAAATGATACCGCAACCAAATTAGGTTTACTCGCAGACGAGTTAAAAACTGCGCTGACATACGCTAAAACCAACTAACGAATAAATTGGATTGAAGATTAAATAAGCAAGATAAAAGAAATAAAATTAATTTAAATTATGTTTAAATTTCTTTTAATACATTAATTAGAGTAATTACAAAAAGGAGTTTTGTAATAACTATTTTCTTTATTTTTATTTAAGGATGGATCTATTATTGATTTACAAAGTTTTAAAAATGGGTACTTTAGAATTTATTTAACAAATTTAAGATATTTTTTAAGGGAAAAAATAGGTTATCAAAATGGCAGAAATAGAGCTATATAATGTAATTTATATTAGTGGCTTTCAAGCAATTTTAACTATATTAGGCATAATTTCTTTTGGATTAGCCTGTAGAAAACGGCGCGATTTATTATCTTGGCTTCCAGGGATTTTTCTTCTTTGCCTTGGTTTATGTTTTACTTGGTTCGGATATATTAATGAAATCGCTCAATTACTATCATATCTATTTTATTTGGGATCTTCAATAGTCATTTTTATTGCTGTTGCTATAGACTATCATAAGATTTTTATAAAAAATAATGAAGAAAAGCGTAATTCTTCACTAAAATACGTTGCTACTTCGAGTATAGGTGTTATGGGAATAGCTATTATAAGTTTAAACATTTTGGTATTAATAGTGACTCTTACTACTGTCTTTATGTTATTTCGGATTTTCTTTCGTAAAAAAACTCCTACTCACGCTTTCATGAGCATGGTGCTATTAGGTGCATGGTTAACTACAGTAGCTATATTGTTTGATTCGTTCAATGTGGAAGGTGCTAGCGAGTTAGGATCAGTAATTACAACTAGCTTTGTCGTACTACTTGTGGTCACAGGAATAGTCGCAATCCTTGAAGAACAAATTATAGAATCAAATTTAATATTAAAAAAAGTTATTAATACATCTCAAGAATCTAGTATAGGAGTTGCTTCTATGGCAACTGAATTGTCTGCAAGTGCTAGCGAGGTTAACGCAGCAGCCGAAGAAATCGCATCCCAAACCCAGGAAATGGCAGTTAATACTCAAAATATATACGAATCGTCTAACGAGATTCAAAGGATCATGGAGATCATTATCAATATTTCAAATCAGACTAACTTACTTGCTTTAAACGCGAGTATAGAAGCAGGAAGGGCGGGTATAGAAGGACGAGGATTTGCAGTGGTAGCCGAAGAAGTCAGAAAGTTAGCCGAAGATTCAAGAAAAGCGGTCTCAAATTCTCGATCAAGAATCGAGGACGTCCTTGAAAGAATCCGTAATACCACCTTGGCAATGCAAGGAATAAGTGCTTCTGCGGAAGAGCAAACTTCTTCAATGGAAGAGATAAATGATACCGCAACCAAATTAGGATTACTTGCTGACGAGTTAAAAACTGCATTAACATACGCTAAAACAAACTAACAATTAGTAAGATATAGTATTCAATAAAAATCAAGAATACAAATGATTAATTTAGATGATTTTCAAAGTCCTTTAATTTTATATTTATAATCAATTAAAAATGAGATTCAAAATTATAACTCATTTCCTCATCCTTATTTAAAGATTTAAATATTGTGCATTTACAAAACTTTAAAAATGGGTAGTATAATTTTTATTTGATTTTCTAAAATAAAACGCATTTAAAAGATTCTAGGGATATCATATGACAGAAATTGAAATGTATAACCCGATTTTTATTAGTAGTTTTCAAACCATTTTAGCTATACTTGCTGCCATTTCGTTTGGTTTAGCTTGTAGAAAAAGAAAAGAGTTATTATCGTGGTTTCCTGGCATAATTTTTCTATGCGCGGGTATATTTTTTATGGGAATAAGCATAGTTTCCAGAAATGATTATCTCGAATTGCTTGCCTATGTATTTAGTTTAGGAGCATCTATAATAATTTTTATAGCCGTTTTTAAAGAATATTATAATATGTTTATAAAAACTAAGACTCAAGAGAAGAAGGCTTCATTAAAGTATTTTGCAGCAATTACAATGGGAGCAATTGACCTTATGATGATAGGATTAATCTTTTTTATGTTAAT
>JBHLLE010000257.1:0-5872 GCA_048885945.1 Candidatus Hermodarchaeota archaeon
TCTAATTTTTTACATTTTTTTTCTTTTAAATCTTAGTTCTTTTAATAATAGGGAATGAATTAGTTTTAAATCCTTTTAATCTTATTGCGCTTCTGGAATTAAAACTATAAAATTGCTCCCTAGACTAGAATCGTTTGCGACTCTATTTTCCACCCAAATTAATCCATCGTAGGATTCTATTATTCTTTTTACTAAAGAGAGTCCTAAACCCATTCCCTTAGCCCCTTTTAACTCTCTTTCTCCTCGTTGGAAAATTATCTCTTTCTTACGATCATCAATACCTATACCATTATCCATAAATTCAATCCTAATAAAACTCGTTCCTTTTCTTACTTCTTTAGATATCTTAATATCAACTTTTTTAATGGAATTGTGATTGTAATTTATAGCATTAAGTAGAATATTTTCAAAAACATCTACTAAAAGTTCATTAGCCTTAACATATATATTTTCGACGACGGGAATAATGTTAATTTTGATTACCATTTTTTGATAAGAATCCTTAATATAGTTAATAGCACGTTGCAAATACGACATTAAATCCGTTTTTTGAATGGGATATTCAACTTCTTCTAATTTCGTTAATTTAGAAACATTTGAAACTAACTTCGCACCTCTAGTAACTTGTTTTTTGAGATTTTCAACGACCACTTGAACATCTTCTAATTTCAACGACCCATTAAGATAATGCGTGAATAACTCTGCTGACGAATTTATAACGGTTAAAATATTTTTCACATCGTGCGCAAAAAGCTCTCTATAAAAATTAGCTTGTTTATAAGCTTTACGATATTTTCTCTCTGATTCCTTCAATTCATATGTTCTTTCCATTACTTTTTGCTCTAATTCTTCATTTAACTTCTTTAACTTTTTTTCAGAATTTTGTAATTTCTCCATTGCAATCATTTTTTCAGTAAGATCTTCGTAAATTGCTACAATTTCTCCCGAGCTCAATTTAAATACATAATTTTCTCTCCAACCACTAATTCGATTATCTTTATATTGTTTAATTGGATGGTGTTTAGGTTTACCTGTCTCCCAAACTTTCTGAAAAACATTAAAAAGGCCAAAATCTTTTATACCTGGGAAGGTTTTAAGGACGCTTTTCCCTACAAGCTCTTCCTTTTTAATATTATCAATTTTTTCTCCTGCGAGATTAAAATCTTTAAAAACAAAATCATTCCCCTTATTTTTTGCCTCATAGATTGCTACTCCACTGCTAATATTATCAAGCAAATGTCTAAATTTTTTTTCTGATGCTTTTAAACTTTCTTCAATTTTCTTATAATTTGTTATATTATGTGCTTGGACCAAATAATTCTTAATTTTCTTGTTTTCTTTAGAAATTAGTGGTGTAATTAAGACGTCTAAATAGATAGATCCGGATTTATTAGTGTTATATAAATTAGATTTTTTAATTTCGTCAAAATCTACCTCAGTTTCATAGCTTACGTGATTTCCTTTTTTTAATTTAGCCAATTCTTTTTTAGGTATTTTTAGATCTTCAAAAAGATCAAATTCTACCGCAGAATTAAAGTCTGGTACACCAAATAAATCCAAACATGCTTTATTGGCATATATCAATTTACCACAATTATCGCATAATTTAAAAGCTATCGGGGAATTGTGATAAATCTGTTTAAATATGTTTTTAGACGCTATTAATTTTGACTCTAAAAAAGGCACGATAAGATCAATCCTTTTACATTTCGCGCGTATATTTTTGTAAATAAATTTACAGTTCTATTAAAGATAATGTTCTATTTATAATTTTTCCAACTAACAATCTTAATGGAATTTATTTCAATTGATTTACGATATTTAAGCATAAACTTTGAATCGATTGAAAATCGCGAATATTCTGATATTCACTGTATAAAATTAGGAAAAATCTGTTGAAATTAAGGGAAATGAAGGTCACAATTTTAGCACCTTTAATGCTACAATAGAAAAGATTATGATTGTATACCCCCTCGCTTAATTTTTTAGAAGAAGTTATAAAACTAATTATGGCCGGAATATATTCTTGATAATTCAATGAATTCTCAGTAATTTTTTTAAAAATAACCTCTCCTAGAAGATCAATAAGATAAATTTGCTTTACATTATCATCCCAAATTACACTTTCAAAAATTTTGGTCAATTTCTTTTTATTTTTAACGTATTTTTCTTCATTTTTAATAAGATCTAAAGAAATATATTGGGATTCGTAGTTTTTATTATACTTATACTGGATGATTATAAGTATTTTTTTACGTTTTTCTAACACAAGTCTCTCAGTTCTTATAGTTTCTATAGAAATCTGGTCGATTTTCTCGTCGAAGCTACTATTGAAAAACATATCTGCGGACTTTTGGACTAATGGGACAAGATAACTTAAGTTCTCTTTATTCAAATATTGTTTAGAATAAAGGTAAAGAATTTGTCCATTTTCAGGATTTAAAAAAGTCACGGATTTCAGATTAGAAATTTCGTCAATTTGATTGATATAATCGTCTAACACATCTAATCCGTAATTGATAATCAATTTATTTAACTCTTCACTAAAACTTCTATATTTTGTAACGTTTCCGTTAAATTCTTTATTAAGTAAATCTTTAAACATCTCTGAGAACATGTCTATGATTTCGTGAACAAATGTGTGTAATAAATTGATTAATTCCTCGTCTTTGGTTGTTATAACAAATACTAATTTCGTTTGATAATCTTCTACTTTTTCAAAAATTAAAGTAGTTTCTCTCAATTTTAATGACGTTATATCTTCTCCTCTCTCATGAGTGGCAAAAGTATTTAGAGCGGTAAGAAATCCACTAATTAAATCGTCGTCAGTAATATTTCCTTCTCTATGCCAACTATAAAGTAATTGTCCACTTTCAGTAATTATCAATAAATCTTCCATTTTCCAACCAATAATATAGTCAAATTTTTCCTAAAAAAATAGGATGCTTAGATTGTATTTAATTGATTAATGATTTTTTAGAGTTTATTAAAGTTTATTGTTTTTAAACATAATTACTTTTTTATATTGAATTTTATCGTATAAAATAAAAGGATAAGCATTAAATAGCAAATTAATGCATAAGATAGTAAAATAATATTTTTTTAGAGTTTTATAAAATTAGTCTAAAGTTGATTTAACATGGCTTTAAATTTAATGCTTTTATGGCTTGAATTGATGATTCTTCAAGCCATTGTTGGGTATTGCTTTTCCATCGCGAACGCATTTATTGGATTATATAATATTAAGGATTTAAACGTAATGAAAGGGAACGCTACCATTGTCAAGGCTCATAAAAGGTTTGGATGGATTGAAATTTCTATTTTTTACGCGATTACTATCCAATGTCTCTATACGTTCTATTTTCGTGTAATCGTAAATGATCCGAATTTGTATAGACCTTCAGGAGTATGGGCTCATTCTTGGTTTGGAGGATTTATCGCTGTCTGTTTAGTATCATTTAAATTTATAATAGCTAGGTGGAAGAAAAATGAAATATATAAATATGGACTATATCTTGGTCCAATCGGATTTACCGGTTGGAGTATTGCGTATTGGACGAGTATTTATAATTTTTATTATGTAGTGAATGCAGATAATAGCTTTCCATTCCATTTTATTCCTTCAAGTATCATTGGATCTGTTCTTATCCCTTTTTTATTTGGAGCTGTACTCTTTTTGATAGTATTATATAAAATAGGTTTTGAAGGAAAAGGTTCAAAATTGAGGTTTGGTCTGAATCAAATCGCTTTTGTTTTACATGGAATTACATTTGGATACGAGAAGTCTGCTAAGGAATTAATCGGTACTCCTGCGTTATTCAAGTATGTAGTACCAAAAACATACGAGTTTATAGAAAGGATGATGACAATGTCGGGATTCGATATGAACAAACTAGAAAAAATGAGCGTGCCAGATGCTATGGAGGAGTTCATGAAAATGGCTACAAACATAGGTATGGCTGAAAAAGTTAAAGTCAAATGGGAATCAGAAAGTTCGTTCACTGTAGAATCTATAAATTGCTCCACATCAAGTGTTAGAAGTGTCATGACCGCCGAAGAATTGACAAACGCAATCTGTCCTTGGGCAATTTTCGCTGCTTCGATAGCTAATAAGATTACTGGCAAAGAATTACAACTGAATCCTTCAGAATTTAACGAAATAGGGGCAAAAACCAAATTAACTATTTTAGATAAATGATTTTTATTAAATCATTATAAATTTCTATTTATTTTTCGTATTTGTACACTTTTTTAATAATATTGAAGAACTCTAAAATTACTATTTAATATCTTATAATTATTATCTTCTTAAAATTAAAATAATTTCATTAATTCAAACCATTCAAATAAGAAAATTAACGTTAATGTAGAACAAAATTATGCCTAAGATATTTGAAGGTCTCCGCGTACTTGATTGCTCACAACTTTTAAGAGATTCTCTTTAAAGTGGGTAGAATTCATTAGCGGACCATGGACTTGTATTTTTTTTGCCGATCAGGGAGCAGAAGTAATTAAGGTAGAAATTTGAATTGCAACTCGCATTCATACTATATTCTCCTCCCTTTGGCGAGGCGTTTCGATATTTTGTGTTATTTGACAAAACTATGTTTCCTCTCTTTAGTATTTTAAACAGAGGTAAAAAGTCAATATCATTAAATTTAAGGAAAGACGAAGCTAAGCAGATTTTTATAAAGCTCGTAGAAAAATCAGATGTACTCGTGGAAAATTTCGTTAAAGGAACTATGGAGAAATGGGGATTGGGTTACGAAGTATTAAAAAAAGTAAATCCTCGTTTGATTTATTGTAAAATCTCAGGGTATGGAAACGAAGGATTAGAAAGATATACAAAAAAAACTGCATTCGATTTGATTATTCAAGCTGAATCAGGTATTTTGGATGCTCTCGATATAAAAGAAGGACCTCCTAAATTACCCATAGCAGATTATACCGCGGGTCATGTAGCAGCTATTGGAATTAGTCAAGCATTATATTACAGAGAAAAGACAGGAAAAGGACAATTTATCGATGTTTCGATGCTAGACCTTATGTTTGCAATAAATATTCGCGCTCAAGCTAAAGAGTTTATGCCAATGGCGATTAAACTCGATTTAGGAACTAAATTCTTACCTATCTATAACCAATATCCTACTAAAGATGGCCTTATCGCGTTTACTACTATAACAGAACGTCAATTTGCTAATCTTTGCAAAAAAATATTAAATAAACCAGAGCTTTTAGACGATCCCAGATTTAGTAATCCAATTAAACGCTTTTATCACATTGACGAACTAGACGCTGTAATTGAAAATTTTATGTCTACTTTGACTACAAAAGAAGCCATTGAAAAGCTAGAATCAGTAAGAATTCCGTGCGGAAAATCGTTAAAAATGAACGAGGTCCATCAGCACGCTCAACTAAAAGCTAGAGAGATGCTCTGTGATCAATTTAATTTCTCTAAATACGATGTTGATAAAGCAACAATTCCCAATAGACTTATAAGATTTTCAGAAACTAAGGGATCTGTTGACACGATTGGACCTGAATTTGGAGCAGATAACACGGAGATTTTTTGTAATTTATTAGAGTACTCCAATGAAGATTTAAAGAGATGGAAAAAACAAAAACTAATTTAACGATATTCATAATATTTGGTAAAGAAGGAAAATCTTATTAATAAAGATTGAATTTTTTTTAAAAATACAAAACAATAAAGAAAACTTGGTTGAATAATTATGAGCGAAGAAGGAGAAGAAAAGAAAAATATAATAGACCAATTAAATTCTGCCTTTGGTGGGTTTGTTGAGAACGTTTTCGGGGAATCTGGGAAGAACTTTATTGACGAAACTTCCGAAAAAGTTAAAGAATTTTCGTC
>JBHLLE010000258.1:0-5871 GCA_048885945.1 Candidatus Hermodarchaeota archaeon
CGAACCAAAGTAAATACTTTAAAAATTTCTTAAATTTAATTTGTTTTTTTCTTTTTTTTAATATCAACTTTACTAGGTAAATCAAAAAGAGACAAAGTTATTTTCACTATTTTTATGTAGAGTTAATATTCCTGTTTCAAATCTTATAAAAAGAAATTCTAATTTAATTAATAAAAGTCAGATCTTTGCAGCATAAGTCTTGTCAAAGCTTCGAATGAAGTATCAACATTTTCTCCCGATCTAGAACTACATTCAATAAATGCATCCAAGTCTCTTGATTTTGATATTTCTATTGCTTCTTGAGAATCAACTTCACGTTGATCGGCAAGATCAGCTTTACCACCGACAACTAAAATTGGAAACAAATTTTCAATTTTCTTTTTAATTACCATTAACCAATCATCTACATGTGCTAGGGAGGAATAGTTTGTGATATCGTACATGAATAATCCACCATTTGCTCCTTTAACATAGGTGGGCAATAAAAATCTGAATCGTTCCTCTCCTCCAAAATCCCATATTTGTAGTTTCACTTTCTTTTCGTCAATTTCTAAACTTTTTACTTCGAAATCCACTCCAATTGTCATTTTAGAATCAGAAACAAACAAATTTGTTAAATACCTTTGAGTTAGAGTCGTTTTTCCACATCCAGCATCTCCAAAAATTACTATTTTAAACGTTGCATCGTACATTTTTCTACTCAATTACTCGATTTTTGTTTAAGGGCAATATTTTATTTTTATTATAAAGTAATATATTACAATTGTATTTCATACCTTTTTTTATTTTAAAGTTTTGCTTTACTACTTTTTCACCTAACAAATTATTAAAATTTGCTATTTTATAGAGGGTCTAAATTATATTTTTTCTTGGTAATTTCGATTTTTTTCGTTACTCCTAAAATTATGATTTTTCTCAATAAATATAAATTTTCGTTTTTAAAAAAATTAGAAAAATCGTTACTTTTATTATATTTTTTAAAGGTATTTGAGTATTAAATACTGGAAAGTTTAATTTGCATAGATATTTTTAATAGAAAAAAGAAAAAGTTTTTTGTCAATACTAATTTTTAAGAGTTAGAATAATTTCGTGTGATTTAGCGAGTTTCAATTACTTTTTTTCATATTTTTACCAGAACTGAAACGGCAGCATTACAGATTATCATTTTACTAGAAGTATCGCCCAATTCTTTAATCATAATTCCTTCAGCAATGAGTCCTCCTTGTACTACCTCAATAGATTTCTCCCCAAAAGGAACTGCTTTTAAGACTTTATTTTCATTAATCTTATCGGGGAATGGAGCCCCGATTTTAATTTCTACTTTCATGCTTAAAAAATCCCTAGGCTCCTTAAAATTGCAAATCTCTGCTAAACCTACTAAACAATTGTTAGAAATTGCGTTTTTTATAGCTTTAATCGCAGCATTCGTGCAATCATCATCGTGTCCATGTTGATCTACACCAAATCCGAGCTGTACGATAAATTTTTTATAACTATCTTCCATCCTTCTTACCTTTGGTATCCATAATTTTATATAATCACGAGATTAATTTGATAAAAAACTGTATAATAAATTTTATGAGATATTTTTAATATAATTTAACAAAATGGATATAAGATATATCTTATTCTTTATGTTAGAGAATACTTGATAAACTTGGTTCGTAATTGTTTATGAAAATAATTAATAAGAAAACTTTAGCAGAATATTTGGGAACATATATCTCAGAATTTTCAATAGAAGAGCTTCAAACTTTGATAGAAATTCCCCCTTCAAATATTAATTTCTCGTATGCTTTCCCTACTTATCGATTGGGAAAAATGAAGAAAAAATCTCCAAACGTAATCGCTAAAGAATTGGAGAAAAATTTTAAATTGCCAGATTATTTAGATAAAATTGAGTCATCAGGACCATATTTAAATTTTAGGGTTGCATCTGTCTCTGTTTTAAATAACATATTCAATCTTAAAAAAGATTATGGAAAAATAAATGAGATTTTAGACGAAAAACACCTTTCTCCTTTAAGAATTGTAATAGAATATCCTGCGCCTAACACGAATAAACCACTTCATCTTGGACATGTGCGAAATATGTTATTAGGAAACGCGTTATCAAAAATTTTAGAATATAAAGGTCAATTAGTATTTCAAGTTAATTTGAATAATGATAGAGGTATTCACATATGTAAAAGTATGTTAGCCTACAAAAAGTTAGGAAATAATAGTCAACCAAAAGAGATCAAATCTGATCATTTCGTGGGTAAGTTTTACGTTAAATATACTCAGATGGAAGAAGAAAACGATAAAATAATTGACGAAGCAAAAGAGTTGTTATACTTATGGGAACAAAATGACCAAGAAACGAGGAATATTTGGAAAAAAATGAATAAATGGGCTTTAGATGGATTTAAACAAACCTATGAAAAATTTGGAATTACCTTTGATAAAGAATATTTTGAATCAGAATTTTACATGAAAGGAAAAGAAAAAATACTAGAAGGATTAAAAAAAGCAATCTTCGAGAAAAGAGAAGACGGAGCAATAATTGCTAGGTTAAAAGAAAAATTTGGTCTGCCTGATAAAGTATTGCTTCGAAGCGATGGAACCTCAATATATATAACTCAAGACATCTATTTGGCGTATTTAAAAAAACAAGATTTTGATTATAACGAGTCTATATACATTGTTGGTAATGAACAAGACTTATATTTCAAACAACTTTTTGCTGTATTAGAGCTTATTGGATTTAAAGAGCCGAAATACCATTTATCGTATGGCATGATTTACCTACCTGAAGGAAAAATGAAAAGCAGAGAAGGTAGCGTAGTAGATGCTGATGACCTTGTTGAAGAGATGAATAAACTAGCTTACGAAGAAGTCACGCTAAGATATGGTGAATTACCGGAGAAGGAAAAACTAAGAAGATCGAATGTGATTGGAATGGCTGCTCTTAAATTTTTTATTTTAAAATTTAATCCTAAATCTGATTTTGTTTTTAATCCAAAAGAAAGTATCTCGTTTGAAGGAGAAACTGGTCCTTATATCCAATACTGTTATGCGAGAATTCAGTCAATTATTAATAAATCTACTACCAAAATAGATTTAAATATTAATTTCAAGTTGCTAAATCATGAAAAAGAAATTAACATAATTAAACATCTCAACTATTTTCCAGAGGTTATTAACTCTACTGTTAATACATATGGTATTCATTTAATTCCTCAATATTTTTTAAATCTATGCCAATCATTCAATTCCTTTTATAGTTCTTGTCAAGTTATTTCAGAGGATAAAGGTCTCGAAAAAGCAAGATTATTGCTAATCAAATGTGTTCAAATCGTCATTAAGATTGGATTAAACCTAATGGGTATTGAAACTTTAGATGAAATGTAAAAAAAAATAAAAATGATTATATAGGAAGGAAAACCGTGAAATTTTTTGATTTTGGAGAAGTAATAACTTATGATACCAAATTTGTAATATTTGGGATTCCTTGGGACTATTTAACGTCTATTGAAGCCCCGAATTCGTCAATTGCTCCCGAAAAAATAAGAAGAGTGACTGAAAATTTAGCACTTACCACTGAATTAGGGGCTGAAATCCCGAATATTAAAGCTGTCGATATTGGAGATGTGAATATCGAATCATCAAATGTGGATAAAAATTTACACGAAATAGAATCTTTTATAAAATCAATTTATCAACAAAACTCGGATATCGTACCTATTATGATAGGGGGCGATCATTTTTGTTCTTATCCCGTGATTAAAGCAGTAGGAAACAATTTTAACAAAAAAAATGAATTAGGCGTTTTAATTTTTGATGCTCATTTAGATTTATACGAAGAATGGGATAAAGGAGTATATTCACATGCCACAATATCTCATCGAGTTTTTGATTTAGATTTTATTGATAAAAATAATCTTTTAATTGTGGGATCACGAGATATAGATATTCCGGAAATTAATATAGCTCGGCAAGAAGATATAAGGTATTTGAACGCATATCTTATAAGTGAATTGGGATTTAAAGAATATTTAGATAAAATTATCAGTTTTTTTAAAAATTCTAATATTAAATATTTATACGTGTCTATTGATATCGACGCATTTGATCCTTCTATAGCTCCCGGTACGGGATTTGCTATTCCAGGGGGATTTACTTATCGAGAAATGTGGAGATTCTTAAAAGAAATATCAAAACATTTTGATATTATAGGATTTGATTTAGTAGAAGTTGCTCCCAATTTAGATCTATCAAATAATTTAACGTGTAATTTAGCTGCCAAAATAATTGTTGAGTTTATGAATTTTATTTACTCGAAAAATAAGGTTTTATAAATGTCAAGAAAAGATATAAAAGATTTTTTGAAAAGAGTTAATCAGTTTAAAATTGACGAAGATATCAATATAATCAAACTTATCGAAAATTTGCAAAATACTGGATTTAATGCTAAACGATTAGCTTTAGCGTGTAAGATCTATAAAGACATGATAAGAGATAAAGAATGTGTAAAATTTTTTGGATTGGCTGGAGCAATGGTTCCAGTAGGGATGCAAGGTATAATTCACGATTTTATAGAAGAGGGTTTTATCGACATACTAGTCACAACAGGTGCTAATTTAACTCACGATATCGCAGAAACTTTAGGTTACCATCATCTTCAAGGAGAATTAAATATTGACGAGATAAATGATATTAACTTACACGAAGAAGAATTAAATAGAATTTACGACGTTTTTTTACCCAATCAAGTATATGAGGGAATAGAAGATTTTGTTGCAAAGTTAGATATTCCAGATGTAAACATGCCGGTAAGTTCTTTTCTTAAATATTTAGGATCTCAATTACCTGAAAATTCTAAGTCTATTTTAAAAATTTGTTCAAAAAAGAATATTCCCATATTTTGTCCAGCATTTACTGATTCTGGTTTAGCATTACAACTTGGTTTTCACAATCAAAACTTAAATCTTAACCATTTTAAAGATATGCTTGGTATGGTAAATTTAGCTTGGGATGCTAAAAAAGCGGGAGTATGTTTTGTAGGGGGTGGAACTCCTAAAAACTTTATTATGCAGTCATTACAGTTTTGTCCTACTTCCGCTAAATATGCAATTCAAATTACAATGGACAGACCAGAACCTGGAGGATTGAGTGGAGCAACGTTACACGAAGCAATTTCATGGGGAAAAGTAAACAAAGAAGCTAAATATACAACTCTCATTTCAGATGCGACTATTGCTTTACCATTGATTTTTTGGTATTTAAAGCAAGTATAATAATACCTAATTTTCAATAAATAAAGTAATTTAATACACAAGACGAATCTAAAATAAAGTGTCTTTCAGTTTTTGGTCCAAAGAATCTTTTACATCTCCAAATATTAAATCTAAATTCCCTTTAAAACTTTCAAATTGAGAGATTTCAGATAAATTTTTTCCATCATAACTTTCTTTAAACAGAGAAATAACTCTTTTTAATAATGGAATTACAGTTTTAGAAATGTATTTATCAATTTTTTTTTCCTTATCTAATATCACATAAGCAATCAAAGGTTCTTTAACGGGAGAATCTTCAGCTTTGATCTTATCTTCGATGAAGGATATTGCAAATTTTTTCATTTCAAAATATTCAATAGCATCTGTAGTAAATGCGCTCTCTGCAAAATTTAAAAGTGCAGTCAATAGAGCAGATCGGAGATCTTTATCAATTTTTTCATCAGACGTTTTATGATAACTAGCATATAATACCGTAAATCCTCTAAATAACAATCCACTTTCGCGTATAACCATGATAGGAAATTAAAAAATTAATGCAATTAATTATCAATTTAAAAAAATAAAATTATCATATAATTTATAGACACAACTT
>JBHLLE010000259.1:0-5863 GCA_048885945.1 Candidatus Hermodarchaeota archaeon
TTATCCCATCAGGTTGCGGAGAAATGAATCAAAAAGCATTTGAATACTACGAAACTTACGAATATTTGGAGCAACATTTATTTTCATGTCATTTTTTTCATCTCTTACCTATTCAGAATTTATTGAAGCACTTACTTCATTACCTATACCCTCTTTTTTTGTAGGTAGTTTTATTATTATGCTGCATTATATTCCAGTAATTGCCAGTTCTAACAAAAAAATATTAGAAGCGCAAGAATTAAGAGGAAAAAAAATTACGACTTACTGGAAACGATTGAAAGCACACGCTTTTGTTATGGGAAAAAGTTTAGTTTCAAATATGGAACGAAGTGAAAGATTATACGAAGCACTTAAAATGAGAGGATTTTCGGGGAATTTAACGTTTGCTCCAAGAAAAATTAAAGTTTATGATGTTATGCTCATTGCTCTTTTTCTATTTATTAGTTTATTTTTTGTGTATTTAATCAATTTAGAACAGATATATAAAGAGGTAATTAGCCTATTTTTGCTATAGAAGTAGAAAATTTAAATTTTAAATATAATTCTCAATTTGAGATTCAAGATCTATCCTTTAAAATAAATGAAAACTCAATATTTGCTCTCACTGGTAATAATGGAGCTGGAAAAACAACACTTTTAAAGTTATTAGTTGGTTTATTGAAACCTAAATCGGGTCTGATCAAGATATATGGTGAAATTCTTACTCGAAATAAAAAACAATTATGGAATATTCGGCAGAAGATAGGATTTCTCTTTCAAAATCCTGATGATCAGCTTTTTGCTCCTACAATAGAGGAGGATGTGGGATTTGGAGCACGGAACATGGGACTTGACCAAGAAGAGGTGAGCAGAAGAGTTAAATGGGCGTTAGAAGCTGTTGATTTAACTAATTTTAAAGATTTTTCTCCATTTAATCTTTCCTGGGGTCAAAAGAAGAGAGCTGCATTAGCAGGATTATTGGTATTAAAGCCTAAATTATTGATCTTAGACGAACCTTTTGCCAATCTAGATTTTAAATCCATTCTAAGTCATCTTGAAATCTTAGAGAAATTAAGGAAAGATGAAAAAATGACTATTTTATTTACTACTCATAACTTATTTTTCGTAGAAAATTGGGCAAAAAAAATGTTAATACTAAATGATGGCAAACTCCTATTTGAAGGTGACCCTAAAGAAGGATTAAATAGTTCTATTGTTAAGAATGTGATGGGATCCTATGAAGAAATCCTTGAAGTAATCCAAAATCATAAGAATCGATAAAATATACCTTTAAATTAATTTATAAAACCAATAATTAAAAAATAATCTAAAAAGATTAATTAGGAAAAATTCAAAAAATTTTATATTACGAATTTATATAATTATATTGGGAATCAATGATGGAACATCTGGGCTTCGAGGGCACATATGAGAAAAGATGATTATGTGTGCAAAACAGCCCATACATCCGGAGTTTAATAATCGATAAAATAAACTGCAAAACAAATGGGCTCTTAACCAAGCAACGATAATTATCAACGCAATGAGGTAGAAGCCAGTAACCCAGGTTGCAGACATGATTATGTCCCAAAAAGGCATGAAATTAACGCCTAACACGAGAGAACTTATTTGATTTTAAAGGAATTTCCTAAAAATGAGTAATAAGGGTTAGTGTTTTAGGCAACAATAATGCTGATTTTTTCTATATTTTAATTGTAATTAATTTATACTTAAAAACCGACGGTATCTGGATTAAATAGTTCTTTTAGTTCTTTACTGATGGATTCTTGCTCGCTACTTTTAAGATATCTTTCCAAAATTAGTGCTATTTTCGGAGACCATTTTTTTAGAAGAGCGCGAATAAAACCAATTTGCACGTTTAAATCGGTAGCTAAGCAAAGTATACCTTTACCCGTTTTAATCGAAAAGATGAGACCTTTATCGTATTCTGTAATTTGAGTTTTAATATCTCCATAACCTAGAATTAATCCTTGCTCTTCTCCTGCAGTGAAAACGGCGCCTCCAATTGCTCCGATTTTTTCCACAGAAACATTTTGATCTCCAGAGAAACTAAATTTAGATTGACTTAATATAGTTAACCCTGTATCATCGATAATGATGGCATGTTTTAATCCAGCAGTACTATTAATTATTGTGGTAAGTATTTTCTTTAATAGAGATTCGTCTTCAGAATAGCTCAAATTTTTGTCACTCCAGTTTTTTATTTAAGATTTAATTAATTACTTACGATATTTTAATGTATATTAATGCTATTATAAGTGGTTATTTAAATTATTTAAGACCATTTTTTATTTTTATAAGTTAAGAATAAAATATTTAAACTAAACTCTTAACATTACCCTTCTAAATTATATATATTAATATAAAAAAAGTATTATATAAAAAAATCTATTTTCTCTTTTTTCTATTGAATATAACGAAAAAGCTTTAGCAAATTTTTTACCATGAATTTCTTCTTATCTAAAATAAATTTGAAGTGTTAATGAATTCTTTCAATTTTTTAAAATTGGCGATTTTTTGATTTGATTTTTTTAAAAGTAGGAGCATTTTAATATTTTTTGATTTATCTAAATCTCTTTTAACCTTTAAATATTTTTTTTCGTTAATTCTTCCTACTTTATTTGAAATCGCTAATAATGCTAAAAGATTTTCTCGAATAGGAAAATTGTATGGAATTTTGGACGCAATAGGAAATCCATGATAATCACATAGAACTCCGGCAACGAAATTTGGAAAAATCTGTTCTATTTCTGAAAGAAAGCAGTTAACTTCAGATTGTTTTATTAGTTTCTCCATCTAAAATTCACTCAATCTCTAAAATTATTATTTATAGAATATAATTAAAAAGAAAATCATAAAATACTATATCATGAAGATGTTATCTAATTTAAGAGATTTTTATAAAAATCGAGTGTTGTTATGCTAATTAAAAATTCAATTCAAAATCTTTTTGTTTTAATATTAATAAGTAATTCCTATGGATATATTTAATAAGTTTTAACCTATAAGAATAATTTTTAATTAAAATTCAGAGTTGAATTATGTGGTTGGCAAAAAAGGCAATGTACAATGCATAAATGACGAAATATTAGAAAAGTTATCGTTAAAGAATCGTAATAAATTCTTGAGCAATAATTTAATGAGTATCCTTAAGCCAGAACAATTTAATTTTCTTAAGCAGACTCAAAAGTTCTATGAAAGGTTCGAAAAGAAAAATAATATTACACATAAAGAAGATTATTATGATTGGATTCCAACGCTTGGAAAAGAAGGACTAGTTTCAAGAATGAATAGGTTTGATGAAATAGGCTTAAATTTCGAACCTTATGGATTAACTATTGAATTCATGAGAGCGTTAGCGACAGATTTTTTTGATCCTCAATTAACCATGGGTATGGGCGCTTCGGTCCTTGCAATAAATCCCTTAATGCTGCATCATGAAAATATAGAAATACGATTGCGCGCATTGAAAGAATTAGTAACGGGAGAAAAAATAGGGTGCTGTTGTATCACAGAACCAGAAAGAGGGTCTGATGCGGTTCATATGCTAACAACTTGTGAAGAACAAGATGATGGGAGTTTTTTAATTAACGGAGAAAAAATCTATCAAACAAATGGCCCTAAAGCACACTGGGCAATTGTTTATGCTTGCACAGAAAAAAGTAATGGAAATACCATGGCTCAGTTTTTAGTTGATACCTCTTGGGATGGATGGAAAGCGGAACGTGTGAATATCCCGTGGACTCCAAGAATGCACATTGGTAAAGAGATATTTACTAACTTAAAGGTTCCTAAAGATTGTATTCTTGGACCACCAGGTCAAGGTAGAGAACATCTTTTTGAAGGATTAAATTTAGAGAGACTAGCTATTGTTGCTTTAAATATAGCAGAGGCATGGAATGCTATAACTCACGCAATTATTTATTCTAATATGAGGAAACAGTTTAACTTAGAAGTTCTAAAATATCAAGGAGTAGGATTCCCTTTGGCAGATTTATGGGCTCAAACTATGAATCTTACACTAGCATTTTTACATATTACTGAACTTGTTGATCAGAAAATGGAACAGTTTGGTAGAACTCTTCCAAAGCAATTTAATTTAGCATTAGTTGCTAACGCATCTCAATTGAAATCTCAGAGCGCCAAATTGAGCGAGCGCGTATGTTATGAGTGTGTCAATCTAATGGGGGGTGCTGGAGCGTGTGATAATACGCTTATGGAAGATTTGTTAGGGATTTCACGGATACAGGAGATGGGAGGCGGTACAAGACAGATTCAACAGTATATAATGAGTTTAGCATTAAGACAATTGTTTAAAATGTTATAGAATATAACCTATAATACAAAAAAACAGAAAAAATTAAAATAAAATATTTTTTTTATTATTTTTTTTTTAAAGAGATACCTAAGTTTAGATTCTCGATTAGCTCGCTAAATCTATTTCTAATAGTGACTTCCGTCACTTGGGATATCTTAGCAATTTTTCTTTGAGTTCTTCGCTCTTTGCATAATATAGAAGAAGCGTATATTGCTGCCGCACAAACACCTGTAGGGCCACGTCCAGAAGTTAAACCTCTCTGCTCTGCTAACTTAATTATCTTTTTAGCTACTTGCTGACATTGTTGAGAAAGATTTAATTCGCTTATAAAACGAGTTAAAAAATCTAAAGGTTTTGTCGGATTTAAATTTAGATTTAACTCTTTTGAAATGAATCGGAATGAACGTCCTATTTCTTTTTTATCAACACGTGCTACTTCTGCGATTTCATTTAAAGTTCGAGGTACTTTATACATTCGACAAGCAGCGTAGAGACTCGCAGCTGCCACACCTTCAATACTCCTTCCACGAATGAGATGAGCTTCCACAGCATCTCTATAAATTTTTGCTGAACATTCTCTTAAATTCTTCTGAAGATCCAAATTTGACGCCATTCGATCCAATTCAGATAACGCAAAGGTTAAATTCCTTTCAGTTGCATCAGAGACTCTTATTCTACTTTGCCACTTTCTTAATCTGTAGATTTGTGCTCTCAATTTTGCAGGTATTTCTTTACCAAAGATATCTTTATTTTTCCAGTCAATCATCGTAGATAATCCTTTATCGTGAATCATATATGTCATAGGAGCTCCGGTTCTTGTCCTTTTTTTCTTTTGATCGGCATCAAAGGCACGCCACTCTGGACCTCGGTCAATATATCTTTCTGAAGCAATTAGACCACAGTTTTCACAGACTAATAATCCTCGGTTTTCATCAAAAGATATTCCATTTCCACACTCAGAACAATATATATGATCTTCTAATTGCTCCATTGGTTTTTTTTCAATGGTGGATTTTACTTCTTTCCAACTTGAAATAATATGCACCTTTCTTGTAAGTTTTTTATATTATTTGGAAATTTTTAATAAAATATTTCAAATTTTAACATAAATTTCGTTATCAGGGTTAAATTCTTGATTTGATCGAGTTTTAATCGAAATAAAAGGTAATTTAATTGGACCAAAAATCTCTTTTATATAACCTATTTCTTCATATTTTTCATTAAAAACAGATTTCTTGTAAATTTTTTCAAGGTCTTTATTCCACCTTTTGGTTTTAAAAATGTGATGTTTTTTGCTTTTTCCAAGATAGAACAAATTTAATTTAACCCAACCTTTCAAGTTCTAACCATCATTGGTGATTGAAATATGAATTAAACTGAGAACCATTTTATTTAAATATAATGGTTTTTATTATTGTTTTTTTAACACAAGTAATCACTTTCATTACCACAAATTGCTTTAGGATGAAAGATTTTAGCATAAATTTTCTATTCATGATGTAAAAAAAAATTCATTCTGAATTTAACAATATTAAAATAAGTTCA
>JBHLLE010000260.1:0-5825 GCA_048885945.1 Candidatus Hermodarchaeota archaeon
TAAATAATAAATCCTTAAAACAGTTTATAAAATCAAAACACAATCTTCATAATTATAATAGAAAAGGGGCATCCTAATGGAAGAATATCAATGTGAGGTACTTATTATAGGTGCCGGTCCTGCTGGATTGAACGCGGGAATATATTGTGGGAGAGCCAATAGAAATACGATTATCCTACAAGGCAAAGAGCCTTCTGCATTAGCGCAAACTCAAGAAATTAAGAATTGGCTTGGGGAACAAGCGATTAAAGGATCAGAACTGTTAGAAAAGTTTAGAAAACACGCTGAAAGTCAAGATACAGTAAGAATTATCAATGGCGATGTAATTAGTCTAATGGTAGGTATGGGAATGAATATGATATCCACCAGATCTGCAAATATAACCACTGATGTAGTAATTATAGCGACTGGTACAGGTCAACGAAAAGAAGTAATAAAAGGTGAAAGCGAGCTAGTGGGATATGGGGTATCTTATTGCGCTTTATGTGATGGTCCTCTCTATAAAGAAAAAATCGTATATTTATACGGTAAGGATGAGGAAGTTATAGATGACGCTTTGATCCTTAATCAAATGGGCTGCATTGTCAATATAGTTTCTCCGTTAAGTATAGATGAATTACCAGGAAATATTATTGAAGTGAAAAATAGTGGAATTAAAGTGTTAGATAAAACTGAAATCCTTGAAACCACTAAAGATTCCAATGGTCTTATTGAAACAATTAAATGTAAAAATATAGAAACAGAAGAAACTAAAGAATATCAATTGGATTGTTTGTTTATATTTTCACATGTACCTTCAAATTCAATTTTTAAAAAAGCAGGAGTAGAGCTAGATGAAAAAGGTAATATAAAAGTAGATGAAAATCAACAAACAAGTATAAAAAGCGTATACGCTGCCGGAGATGTTACAGGAGGAGTCTTTCAAGTTGTTTTTGCTGCAGCAGAAGGTGCTCGTGCTGCATTAAATGCTTGTAAATATCTTAGAACCTTGAAGAAGGATTAATTTTTCTTATTTCTTTAAAATTTTTTATGAGTCTCTTAATTTTAAACATATCTTATTATAAAAACACTTGGGAAGCTATTAGATATTGTATTGTAGAAAAAAGGATTTTAAAACATATTCTTATACCTTAACAAATCTTTAAATATTAAAGAATTAATTTTAGATTATATCAAAAATCCAAGATTTAATGTGAGATATATATTGAAATCTGATGTTTTTATTAGATCAATTAATAATGATGATTTGATTGATTGTGTTCGAAACTGTTTTGACCAATTTGGTGGAGTTGAGTCTATTTGTAAAGGAAATGTATTTATAAAATTTAATGGTACAGGACCAGATCCTGACATCGTTACAAATCGTGAAGTTATTTTATCAACTGTTAAATTAATAAAAGAAGTAATTAATCCAGAAAATATTTATGTCATGGAAAATTCTGCTGTTGGTTTTTGCACTAGATTAGTCTATGAAATCGATAATTTAGGCAAGAAAATTGAAGATTTAGGAGCGATTCCTCTATATTTAGACGAACAAGATTCTATTGATGTCAATTTCAATGGAGTCGCCTTTGATAGACCTATTCCGGTTCCAAAAATATTATATGAGAATTTAATTGAACATAGAAACGAAAACACATACATAAATATTCCAAAATTAAAATCTCATATAATGTGCGGCGTTACCATATGCATTAAAAACTCACATGGCCTTGTATATGATGCAGAAAAAATATATAATCATCATCTTATTAATGAAAAAATTGTAGAAATAACGAGTATTTTTAAACCAGATTTTAATATCGTCGATGCAACAACCGTTTTAAACTATGGACCTGGACCTATTATCGACGATAGTTTTATAATTCCAATGGGTATTCTTTTCTGTGGTAAAGATCCTGTGGCAGTAGATACTGTTGGGAGCAAGCTAATAGGGATTGATGATGCTATACATATTAACATGGCTGCTGAAAAAGGTTTAGGAACTAATAATTTTAATGAGATTAATGTTATCCCCTCAAAAGAGATAATTGATAAGTATAAAATTCAATTAGGACACGATCTCTCTAAAATTCCACTTACACCTCATGAATCTATAAAATTATTTAAAGGAAAAGAACGGGCATGCAAAACAGGGTGTGGTGCCTTTATGAGTGCAGCTTATGTGAGAGAAAAAACTCTCAAATTTGAACCTTATGCTATTATTTTTGGTAAAGGTCACAATACAACCGAAATAGATAAGCATCCAGGGCCCTTTATTGTAGCGGGTCCCTGTGCGGTAACAGAATTAAAAGAATATTTCAAGGAAAGAAAAAAGAAGGAGCGAGTTAAATTATTTTATATTAATGAACATGTTGATTTAGCCCAATTTTTTAAATATACAATTAAAGCGGGAAAAATCAAGCTTGATGATATGACAGCTGATTTGCCTTTTACTACCGAAAGATGGATGGAATTAATGAAGATTTCCTATCAAAACGGAGGTAACTTTATCACAATGACGTAAGAATTTGAAGAAAAACTAAATAAAATATTCTTTCTTTTTAAATGGATGTAAATATCTTAGAACCTTGAAAAAGGATTAATTTTTCTTATTTTTTCAAGATATCACCTGGATATCACACCCTAATATGATAAAAATCTTCGTGAAATATTATAATGAATGATTATAAAATATCTGATTTTATAGAAGATTTCTTAATAGCTAAAGAAGTCGAAGAAGGATGCGCTAATTCAACCATTAAAGCTTACAGTTACGACCTTAATAAATTTCTTGAAATAATAGGAGATCTTGATATAAATTCGCCTTTATTGCGTCAAAAAATTAGATTTTTCTTAAAAAAACTTAAAGATAAAGAATATACTAAAAAAGGAATTGCTCGTAAAATTGCGTCTCTTCGTTCTTTTTTTAAATTTCTAACCTTAAATGAGTTCATTTCAAAGAATCCTATGAGTACGATCAAAACTCCCAAAATTAAAATAGAAGAAAGCCTGCCAAAATTTTTAGCAATCAACGATATAGAAAGAATATTTACACAATTAAAAGACAGGAAATTATTCAATTCCAAGAAGAGTCGGCGTTATTACTTAATTATAAGACTACTATATTCAACTATGGCTAGAGTAAGCGAATTATGCAACATAAAGATTAAGGATGTGGATTTTGAACGAGGTTATATTCGATTACACGGAAAGGGAAACAAAGAAAGAATTGTTCCTATTGATAATGGAACACTAATAGCGTTAAAAGAACACTTAAGCGATAGGATTTTCTACAATTCTGAAGATTATTTATTGGTAAATACTCAAAGCAAAAAGCTTAATCCAAGGGTTATTCAAGCCGATATTAAAACAATAAAAGAGAAGTGCCGATTTCCAGACACTAAGATAATCACTCCACACGTTTTTAGACATACTGGTGCCACTCATCTTAGACGCTCAGGTATGGACATTAGCGAATTACAGGATATTTTGGGCCACTCCAGTCCAAATACTACAAGAATTTACGCTAAAAACGATATTACTAAGCTAAAACAATCGTATAGTACGATGCATCCGTTAAATAACAGTAAAAATTTCTAAAATAACACAAATCCTAAGAATATAAGAAGAGGAACGTAGATCACTGCTAGTATTGTGATGGTAAACACACAAAAAGCCGTAAACTCGTGATCTAGTTCAAAATACTCTGAGTAGGATATGTTAGAAACCGCAGGAGGATCGCAAAATAAAAGGAGAAGAATTATCAATACACTTTGTCTAATCATGATAGGAAAGACAAAAAATTGCGTTATTAAGAGAAACAGAAAAAACGAGTAAATTACCCGTATTGAAAATACTAATAAAAAATCTTTTTTAAATTCGTGAATTTTTTGAAAATTAATATTCACAAGGAGTAATCCAATTAAAAGAGCTCCAAAAATCGAAGTGATTAAGGATAAAATTTCATTTATGTTATAAAAAATTTCATATTCTAATCTTACACCAAAAATATTCAAAAGAACACTAATTATGATAGTTAAAAAAGGGGGAAATAGTAAGGTCTCTTTTAAATTTTCCACAAATGTTTTTTTCATGGTGTTTCCATAATAAATGCACTGATATGTTAACAGAGTGCTTCGTAGTACCATCGCAGAAAGAGAGAAAACAACCAATATTGCAATATATTCCGAACCAAATAAACTTAATACGATTGGTAAAGGAAACAAAAAAGCGTTTGGAAACGCAACCAAGCTTAGAATTGAACCTTTTCTTTGGTTAAATTCTGAACTCTTTTTTCTTATTAAAACTAAAAATGCAAGAAGTTGAGTTGTAAACACTAAAATTATTTGAAATATAATTATATTGAAAATAACAATAGGTTGCTTTATAGATTCATTTGGTAGTATGAAGGCAAACAAGATCAATGGAGGAGTTAATATAAATAAAAGAATATATGAGAAATATCTACGGAGTTCTTTATTATATTTTTTAAAAATTCTTCCAAAAATGTATCCCATAACGATTAGCGAGTAAAAAATCAGTAAGGCAAAAAATAAATCGTTCATATAGGAGTTAGTTTTCGATTATTTCAACAAGTTTGATGAGATGTAAAATTATTCGAATTTAATTAATTTTTTGGTTGAGATAATTCTATATAATATTCTCTGATTAATAGATTAAGGTATAATCCAACTAATTTTTAAATAAGATCATAGTTTTGTTATAAGAAAGTTTAAACTTTAAATGATCTATAATTTATTATAAATAATTAGTATTTCATTAAACACATTTTGATGTGGTTGAATGGACGAGGATGCGTTTAGAAAAGAATTTAGTTCGACATCGGTTTTTCGACAAGCAAGCTCGCTTGATTTAAGCTTTGTTCCTCCAAAATTATATTGTCGAGACGAAGTAATAAAAGAATTGATCTATAATTATCGACAAATTTTAGATGAAGATCAACAACCTTCAATAAATTGCTTATTGCTTGGTAAAGGGGGAGTTGGAAAAACGGTTACAGCTAAATATTTCGGAAAAAATTTTAAAAATATAGCGTTAGAAAGAGATGTTAATCTTTTTATTGAATACTATAATTGTATCAATTTTAGAAGTAAATCCAAGATAATACGAGAATTATTAGCTAAATATACGCATGGATCAGGGAGAGGTTTTTCTGACGATGAAGCATTGAAACTAATCCTAACAAAACTAATTAATGAACAAGGATACATGTTTTTGATTATTGATGAGGTTCAATTACTGTCTTCTGATGATGTTTTAGCTTTTTTAGATATTGCGGAAACCTTTGGACATCATAACGCTAGACTTTCCATATTATTAATATCTCGAATTAAGGATTGGATGACCATTGAAACGGAAAGAATTCTCAGCAGATTAAACGCGAAAATAAAATTAGATCCATACGATATTGACGACGCTCATTTAATTTTACAATATAGGAGTGAAATTGCTCTAAAAGATGGGGTTTTAAACGACGATGTTTTATCTATGATAAGTCAATTTGTTGTTGAGAACAAAAATATGAGACACGGTATTGAAATATTAAGAAAATGCGGTTTATATGCAGATAAAGAAGGTCTTACCCAAATTACGCCGGATATGGTACGAGAAGCTGCAAATCAAGTTTATCCGGTGTTTAGAGAAGATATTATTGACAGATTAAACGATCAAGAACTTCTCGCCTTAGAAGGTATCGTAAGAGCCTTATTAAATTCTGGAGAACCTTTTACTCTTGTTGACGATGCGTACGATGAGTATTTATCAATATGCGAAAGTTATTCAGTTGAAGCTCACGTAAAGATGAGTTTCAGAAAATATGTAAG
>JBHLLE010000261.1:0-5815 GCA_048885945.1 Candidatus Hermodarchaeota archaeon
TTTTCTTATATATGGAATTATATTCGATATATATTTGATTTATTTTCTTATTAATGACCCTAGTATGGTTGGTGTATTAATAAGTATAACAGATTCCGAATATAGAGCTTTCGCAAGGATATGGATGGTCTCAATATTGTTAGTTCTTGTAATCGGTGGAACCTTGTTTTCTATAGAATCTATAAAATCTAATAAGCCAGAGATAAAATTAAAAGGGAAATTATTGCTCCCCGCATTCTATATATTTACAATTTGTGCTATACTTGACACAGCACTTCCATTAAATGCGATAACTTTACCTTTAAATAGGATAGGTTTGATAATTAGTGCTGTCTTGTTCTATATCGGATTTGTTTTACCTGATTCGGTTAAAAATTTCTTTTTAAAAGATAAAGATGATAATAAATAATTAAATTAAATAATACTTTTTTTTTAATTCATTAAATCTGTTTGTATTGTTACAACTGTTCGCCAAATTTTTATAAAAATCTATAAATTTCTACAAAATTCAAAAAAATCCCTTCTCTCTTTTTTTTTAAATTTAGATTTAAACACTTATATTTTATCTAAGATATAGGTGAATTTTTGCAAGAAAAAGGATACAAACAAACCATAATCTTTCGGATATATCCAACAACTTTACAAGAGCGAAATCTTCACGATATTTTTAAAATTTATAATAGAGTAAAGCGAATTGGGTATAAATTACTGTTCCAGCTAAAACACATAGATTACACTCAAAACGAAAGAAGCAATATTATCCAACCTCAACTCATGCAGATTTGCGATAATAATCCTTATGTGAACAGCATTTTAAAAGACAACGAGACAAAATTTGCCCAACAGCAAACATGGCACAAGAAGCGAAAAAACTACCTGGAAAAAAAAATCAAAACAATTTCTGAAAAGATTTACTACATCTTGCAGGAAAATACGCGCGATAGGCGGTTAAAAGGGCTGTATTCCAAATTATCCTCGGTTCAAAATCGGCTAAGAATGTTAGAGTTAAAACCCGTAGTTTTTGGTACAAAGCAGTTGTTTCGAGAGAGGATTCGCCAGAAAATAAGCAGAAAAGAATTTATAATTCGGCGAGACGCTTCTTTTTGCTGCGTTGGAAAAAAACAAGGAGTAAATTTAAATATAAAATTGTTTGAAAATAAGACGCTAAGAATCCACAGGTTTTCGAAAGAAAAAGGAAAAGAATGGCTTTTTATTCCTTTCACGGTAAACGCGACTCAAGAACAATGGTTTGAAGAGATCCTCAGAGCGAAGAAATACACCGTTACCGTCAAAAGACGGCTTATTAAAGGAAAATTGAGATATTTTGCTCATGTAACCTACGATATTCCCGAATCGGAAATCGAATTTAATTTTGAAAAGGGAGCTATTGGATTAGATTTTAATTATAATTTTGTGTCTCTATGTAACGTAAGTGAAAGTGGAGATTTTAAGAGCTACCACGAGATTTATTTTAGAAACCTGCACACATTAAGAAAGAATTGCAGAGAAAACTATATCAGCTATAAAATGGACAAAATAGTGAATTATTGCGCGAATAAACGGAAAGGGCTGGTTATCGAAGACCTTTCGTTTGACCAAGAGTTTTCGTACGGAAAAAAACGCAACAGAAAACTTAGCAATTTAAAAATCTCCGCGTTAACGTTATTAGAAAGAAAATGCCTTAAAAGAGGGGTAACGATTAGAAAAGTACACCCTGCGTACACCTCTTTAATCGGCAAGTATAAATTTTCGCGATTATATAACTTATCTACTCATGTACTGGCAAGTTATGTAATAGCTCGAAAAGGTCTGAAGTTTAAGGAAGAGCTTCCAGCTATCTATAAGTGGTTGTTTGCACAAGTCGGGGATTCGATAAAGCCCCGTTTGAACCCAAGCAGTCCCTACTATAGATGGGCTAAACTTCACGACTTTTTCAAGCATAGCGGGATAACATCCTTCAAGACTTCCGAAGTAACGAAAAAAGCGTTACAAATGAAGTATGTCTTGAACTCGGCGACGAGCGCACAGTCTGATAACCTTAGGGCTGGTCTTTCTCGTAAAGGAAAGATTGAAGATTGGTATAAATTTTGGAATTTTATAGAAATTTCCAATTATTTATAAATAATAAGAAGGTTGTTTATTCAAATAGGATCCCAATATAAAATAAAGCTAAAGATTATATAGAAAAAACTTAAATGTGTAATTAATAAGATTTACTTTTAAATTTTAATAAAGAACCCCATATAAATTCATTTTTTCGTGGAACAATTTAAAATGAATTAAAGAGGCGTGATAAATAAGTATGGCATTAACAGAAATGGATATTGTTAGTGGGATTTCGAGTTTAATCAGTATTATAATCTTTACAATTTTAGGTTTAATAATAATTTCGAAATATTTTAAATATAGGAGAACCGAACTTCTACTTTTTGGTATAACAGTAATAGGTTTAGCTGAACCTTTTTACGGTCCATCCTTTTCATTTTTAAACGCATTAATTACCGGTCAAGGTCTTCCAGTTGAGATTTATATGTCCTTATCGCTTATTGGACATCCCTTTATACTATTATGTTTTGTTGCTGTTATTACTGATTTGTTGTATAAAGAAAAAAGGAAAATAATTCTATTGATATTTTTTATTTACGCAATTATCGTAGAAATACTCATGATTTACTTTCTCATAAATGATCCCAGTATGGTTGGAGTTATAATAGGAATAACCGATGCAGAATATGGAATAATTTCTAGATTATATATTATTTCAGCAGGTTTAGTCTTTGTAATTGGAGGTACATTATTTTCTCTAGAATCAATAAAATCTAAAAAACCAGAATTAGTACTAAAAGGAAAAATATTACTCCCTACCTTCTATTTATATGCAATTTGTGGAATACTTGACTCTGCACTTCCATTAAATGCGATAACAATATCTTTGATTAGAATTTTTCTGATTATTAGTGGAGTTCTATTCTATATAGGATTTGTTTTGCCTGAAAGCGTAAAAAAGTTCTTCCTAAAAGAAAAATAAAAAATTCATTAAAAAATATTTAAGATTTGTATAAATACAAATCTTCTTTTTTTTTTAAATTAAGATTTGTAATAGTTTAATTTAGTAGAAATTTATTTTTTCTTAAACCTCTCTTACTTTATTTAATTTTTTATTCATATCTATTATTTCTTTCTTTGCAGCTTCACAAAATTTTTCAGAAGGGTAATTTAGCTTATTGTATGCAAATATAATATTTCGAGAAGAATTCACGATTGCCCCTAAACCATCTTTTTTAAAGCCTGGTTTGAGATCTTTTGCTTGAGCTCCTTGAGCGCCATAACCAGGTATTAAAATGAATGAGTCGTCTAAAATCTCTCTAATTCGCTTCAATTCATTAGGATATGTTGCACCAACCACAGCTCCGAGATGATGAAAGCTAGAAAATTTTGGTAATTCTTTAGCCCATTCATTAATCAATTTAGCCATATGTATATAGTTTCGCTTTAACTTAACTGAATTCAACTCAATTTCACTTTGATCGTCTGGAATATTATCTAATCTTACGCTAAATAAATCTTGAAATTCTTTACTGCTAGGATTAGATGTTTTAACGAGAATAAAAATCCCTTTTTCTTTATATTTCTTCAAATAAGGAGTTATACAATCAATTCCAAAATAAGCGTTAAGGGTACAAGCATCTGCATTATAATTATTAAATGTGGAGTCAGCATAAGCTTCTGAAGTTGACCCTATATCATTTCTCTTCGAATCTAAAATCACTAATAAATCTTTTTTATGAGCATATCTAATGGTATCTTTTAATGCGTTAAATGCTTCATACTTTTCATAAAAAGCCATTTGAGGTTTAATAATAGGGATTAATTCATTAACTTCTTCGATTAAAGATTTATTAAATTCTAAGATAATTTTATTTGGATCTCTTAACTCATTAATGAGAAACTCTGGAATTTGTCCTGGTCCATCCATTCGGGGATCAAGCCCCATACAGACGACACTTCCTTTTTCCTTGATTAATTGAACTAATTTTTCAACAAATAACATGATGGTAAATAAATAATTGTAACTTGTCATTTTAAATGAAAAATTTGCCGAAATAAATGGAAATTGTTTGTCATAAATAATGGAAAAATCAACATTTAACTTTTCTTCTCTGAAATCATAGCATCTTTTTCATTTGAATATCTTTATTTTCTTATATTTTTAAAGAACTCTTTATGTATATATCTTTTTCTAAGGAATACATCTAGAATTCCTTTTTTATTTTAAAATCGTAGAATTTATAACCTTTTTTCATAAAGTATGTTATGTCTTCGATGTTTTGAAGCTCTCTACTTGGATTTCAACACCAAAATAATTGCCCTTTTTGATCATTCTATGGCAAACATAATAGGCTAAGATACCATCGAGGACATTCGTAACCGCAAAAGCTAATACCCATATTGTAGGGATATCATCATAAGAGTTAAATAGTAGCATTGTTTCCCAAGAGGTGTGAACTTTTAATAGATTACTAAATTGATCCCAATCTTCCTCTTTTTACAATACTAAGGATATTTAGTGCTAATAAGAGAATTGAAAGGAGTACTAATAATAGCAATGCAGAATTTAATATATAAGATAAGACACCTATCATTAGTGCAATCCCTGAACTTATGAACCTAACTTGCGAAATGTGTTCATACGTCGTTCCGTCACTATCGGGCCCTCTTGTCCATTCTATAAATCCAATGAATATTAAAGCAGAAGCTACTGCTCCAGATAGCAACAGTGAATTCTCTAAATGAAGTGTCAGTTCTGATTCAGCTATTACATTTAATATACCCGCACCAATTGCTGTAATGGATATTACTAAAGCTAAATGGCTATATACCCATCTGGCTGGCCACCATGTTCCGTATTTCGGTCTTCTCCCAGCCACTTGATCAAAATATAACCACCAAAGCATAAATGCTAAAACTAAACCAAAAACTGCACTTATTATCACAATAGGTGTTAAATTATCGTTGTTGGACATTCCAGCAATTACTCCCAGAACTGACTCACCTAAGACAAGAATTGTAAACAAACCAAATCGTTCAGGAAGATGAGATGTAGAAATTCTTGGAAGTTTCTCTGCTTGAAGCTTAAATGTGAATAATGGAGTTATTAAATCAATAAGCAAGCCAATAATCCAAAAAATAAACATAATAGGGGGTTGAAAAAGTATTGATAATGTCCATAAAGAAATTGAGATTGTAAATCCAATAACATATCGGTTAGTCACTGGTCGCGCAATAGGATTATGATAGCCTCCTCTTAACCAGTTAAAAATAATAACTGATCTTGCTAGGACATATGATAGTGCAAAACCAACAGCTGTCTCATTAGTCGCTCCATGTATAAAAACAGCTAAAGCTGCCACAGGAATCATCTGTATAAGCATTAAGAGTCTATCGCTTATATCATTATTTTGGAAACGTTCATTATAGTAAGTAGAACCAATCCAGACCCACCAAAGAGGTATAAATAAAAAAATAAATGAGAATAAGTGATCTGAATCTGCATGACCAACCAATAAGTGAGACAATTCCGCAACTGCTCCAACAAAGACTAGATCAAAGAATAATTCAAGCCATGTAACTCTAAAATGTTTACCTTCCTCTTCATCTGTGTGGAGTTTTGGAGCAGACCAAAGTTCATTTGATTTAGTTGAATTCATATCTTTGCTTTACTTCTTCTTTATTGTTAATTGATATATTATACTATTTTAAAATCGAATAAAAAAATTCCTATACTTAAATAAGGAGCTATTTTTGAGTACTTTGC
>JBHLLE010000262.1:0-5808 GCA_048885945.1 Candidatus Hermodarchaeota archaeon
TTAAATAGTATTAAATAGGAATGAGCTATCTTGTCAAGGACTAAATTAATGGAAATAATAATTAATGAAGATAAATGTGTTGGGTGTCGAATCTGTCAATTAATATGTTCTTCGCTATATCAAAAAAAATTTGCACCTCATGAAGCTTATATACAGATTAAGGACGCTTACGAACTCAAACCTCAAATTTTATTTTTAGAAGGATGCAATCACTGTGGCCAATGTGCGCGCCACTGTCTTTATGGGGCACTAACGATAAAGGAGGCTGAGGAATAATGGACTGGTACGGATACACGGGAAATATTATAAACATTGATTTAACAAATAATAAGGTTTCAATCTCAGAAGAAAAGGTTGCAGATCTCAGGAAATTCATAGGCGGATTAGGTATGAACTGTAAACTTGGTGCTGAATTTATCGATCCAAATGTGGATCCTCTATCAAGGGATAACACAATTATTTTGGGCACTGGACCGTTAGTTGGTACAATTACTCCTGGCGCATCCCGAACCGTCGGAATGTCCAAATTTCCCGCCTCTGGAGCGATTGCTAATTCTTGTGGGAGCATGAGCTTTGGATTTAACTTAAAGCAGGCAGGGTTTGACCACATAATTATTACAGGTAAAGCAGAAAAGCCAGTATATCTTGAGGTGTTAGACGACCACATTGAACTTATAAGTGCTTTAGACTTATGGGGAAAAGATATCGCAGAAACTACGAATTATTTGTGGAAGAAATACGATTCGTGTGGAGTAATTGCAATAGGGCAAGCGGGTGAAAATTTAGTACATGGAGCTCTTACTTTATTGGACAAGACAGCTACTTTCGGTCGTGCTGGATTGGGAGCAATTATGGGTTTTAAAAATCTAAAAGCTGTTGCGGTAAAGGGGACCAAAGGAATCTCTATTGCGCGCCCAAAGGAATTCAATAAGTTATTTAGGAAACAATTCGAACGAATTAAAAATTATCCGCATCGTAAATCTTGGATAGAACTAGGAATGTTAAGAAGCTTACCTATTAACATGATTTTATCCGCTAAAGGGGAAAAGAAAAAAGCGCGCCAGTCTAGTGAGAAATTTTACTTAAAAAAATTAAAAAGAAAACGCATTGCCTGTCCTTCTTGTCCGATGGCAGATAAAGACGTGCTTGAAATCAGAGAAGGAGAATTTAGTGGTTTAGTCAGTTATATTTCGTCAGTAATTAATCCTCTCATGATGCTAGTTTTGGATAGTTTGGAAGACTCTTACCAAGCAGTTAAAGTGTTTGATATTATTAATAGACATGGACTTGACGCTCTTACCATTACCTCCTTATTCGATTTTATCAGCAACATGTACGATAAAGGAGTACTTACCTGGGAAGATATTGGTTTTGAATGGAAACGAGACTATAAAACCTTAATGGATTTAATAGGTATAATTGTTAATAGAAAAGGGTTTGGAAATATTTTGGCTGACGGGTGGAAAAAGTTAGCTCAAGTAAACGAGACAATTGCTAACGAAATGTTAACCGTAAAAGGATTAGATATAGTTTTTGAACCTCGATTTTTAAGACTTGGCACAATGGAATTTGAGCAGGTAGTTAATCCTAAGGGAGCTCATGTTGCTTCCGGAGGATCTCCAACATATGTAGGTGCCGCGGGATCAGTGACTAAGTTCAAAACGCATTTCAAACGAATGGGTGTTCCGGATTCTGCTATGGAACGAGTATTCACACCTCTCAAAAAGGAAATGGGCGTACACGTAGGTAGATTAACCCGATATTCTGAAGATTGGTATTCAGTATTGTCAAGTTTGGGCTTATGCGCAAGAGCGCAGATGAACCGTTTTTGGGGACTTGAATTAGTAACGGAATTTTATAATGCTGTTACCGGTTTTGATTTAACCTCAGAAGATTTAAGAGTCGCGGCTGAACGCAGTTGGAATTTATTAAAAATGCTAAACGCTAAAGCGGGATTTGATAGAAAAGACGATAAATTTCCTTCTGAATGGTTCAAACCACTAAAATTTGGAGAAAATACGCTTGAATTTAAAGATTTTTTTGGAGGAATAAGAATCGACAGAGAAATTGCTGAAAAACTCTTAGACGATTATTACGAAGAGCGCGAATGGGACAAAGAAAGTGGATTGCCCACAAAAGAAAAATTGAAGAAACTTAAATTAGACGAGTATGTTTAATTAAGTTTAGATAAAATTAATACCAATCCCATCGAATGTAAGAATATGGCAAAAATTCGTTGGGATCTACTTCCGTAAGGACTTCTCCGGGAAACATCTCGTTCTCAGTCTGTAAATACATACCCCCTAATACTCTTACTATCTCTACTTCAGCCCACGGATCGTGAATAGTAGAATTCAATTTTATGTCTGCTTCTCCCATTTGCATTGATTTTATTTTTGATTTAGTTATTTGTTTAACCAGCCATGGATTATAATCGAATCCTTCTTTAGTAGGATGAACAAAATGCTTGAAAAGATAATTTACGGTTCCTTTTCCTTTTTTTGGAATCATTTGAATGTCTGACACAATTTTGGGTGTCTCTTCGTCGTTAAACTTTCCAGTTAAATTCACATTTACTTCAATATTCTTGACTCCTAATCGCTCAGAAAATCCGTAAATCTCGTTATCTTTTTTCTCAAAAACTACGTTAGCCATTTTTTTCGGAAAACCCCAGATTTCTCGACCGGCAAAAGTTGCTCTATCGTCTGTAAGAGGCATTGCAAGGAAATAATTGCCTAATTCACCTTTATATTGACACCTTAAAATAAGCGCAGCTTCGTTGTAAGGTAATCCATACGAATGAGAAGGATAATGGGCCACAAACGCTAGAGCTATGGGTCGATCTAGTGGTTCTAAGGGAGGTGGGAGAATCCGCTCAACAACCTCCTTTTTTGTTTCCCATAAAACCCAGACCATTTCAGCCCCTTCAAACACGCTTGTTACCATTTCTTCCTTTTTTTTCTTTATTTCTTCCAAATTTCTTCTAAAACTAATATTATTTCACCTTTGTATTAACTAATCGTTTTTTAACTAATCTTTATTTTTTTACTCATCTTTAACAAGATATTTAGTAATATCGTCCTCATAATTATACATATGAAATTTATTAGGACTTAAAATATAGTTCGGATCTACCACTCTCTTTATATCTTTAAAAAACTGTGCAAAATCTGGAGTGTACGCACCAGATTCTACAATAGATTGTGAAATTGACTCCCCTAGCCAATAATGTATTCCACCGTACTTCGCTTGAAATCTTAATTTTTTATGCCATAAATCCATGGCAATATCTCTCTGATCATTTCTATTTTCCGCGTTAAACCCTCCCGCACATACGCAATTTCCATTTGGTAGTAAGTGGATGGATCGGGCGAATAATGAAAAGCTCTGCTCAGGAAATTCGCCCATGTGTGAATTATCAAAATCTATGCTGGCTTTCTCTTTTTCAGCAATTGCACTAATTGGTAATTTATGACACGTCACGCATGAGATTTTTGGAGGGGCTAAAGCGATAAATTTATTAAAATAACTATAAGAAAAATTAAGATTAAATTGCCATTCTGTAGATAATTTGGCAGCTAAATCGATTTCCTGCCATTCAAATGGTCTCGCATCGTTCTTCATGATATCATCGACTTTCTCTAAATATACTTCCATTATTCTCTCGTCAAAGGCTTCCAAGAATATTTCAAATACTGGCCCTTTAAGTCTAGCTCTTCTCGGAGGTTTTTTTTCTGCTAGTGTCGATAATAACCGTACAACAGGTAACGGATTTATATATAAGTCTTGCAGCCCATCACTTAACTCCTTGCGAAATTTATTCATGAGCTGAGATACTTTATTTAGGTCATTTTTCTTTAGCATGTAACTTCGGAAAGCTTTTATTGGTGCGAGTGGAAATAATTTGAGAAAAGCTTCGGTCTTTATACCCATAGTCCCAACATCTCCCATGAAAAGCCCGGTAAAATCTGGTGCTTCCCCATATCTACAGAAAGGTTTGGCATATCTACTGACAGCAGCACCTGTCCTTATTATAGAACCTTGGGGGTTTGGTAAGACTACCTCTACACCCAAGCATATGTCGGGAACCAAACCATATTTAGTTGAGCCAAATCCCGCAGTGCTATTTGAAAGACCCCCTCCGATAGTTGCTGAGTATCCGCTTCCCGGACCAATGACTCCCGTGCATAAACCTCTCTTTGATAATTCTGAAAGTAATTTACCCCATGTAATCCCACACTCGACCACGCAATAGAAATCTTTTTCATTGATTTCGATGATTTGATTCATCCTTGTAAGATCCATCAAAATACCCCCTTCTGTAGCAGCACCTCCCACTAAATCTGCTCCGCCACCTCTTGGAACGATTGGAATCTTGTATTTGTTTGCTATTTTGACAATATTAGAGATCTCCTCAGTGGTCTTTGGTCTAACAATCATATCCGCGTATCTATCTGGAAAAGCAGGGTCTACATTCCTCGAATATGCTGCTTTCATGAAGTCCTTATCGGTAATATTTTTCGATCCAACAATCGACTCAATCTCATTAAAGGCTTTTGATATTTCAACCAACTATATCTCCTTAAAAAAGAACCTAATTATTAATATAAAGGTAAATCTATCAGTATAAATAAATTTACATAATCACTATTTTAAACCTAATTTTTTGTTTACAATGTGTTAAAAATGAAAATTAAACTAACTCAAAACAAAAAATTAGAATTGAAATATAAAGATATTACTTTAATATTTATTTTAATAATAGTCATTAATTACTAACTTACCAAAAATATTAAATAGGATTTAGTTTAAGTTTTAAATATCATTAAAATTCGTTTGTGTTAAAAAAAGCTATATCCAATATGTAAAATTGGTGAAATAAAATGGGTAAAGGAATCAAACTATCCATACTTGGGGGAATTTTAACAATCGTAGGAACATATATATTTACGTGGTTTTCATTCGTTTTCGTTGATACATTGTATGCTAGTGGTATTGGAGGAATAATTAATTCTGCTGAAATAATACCTCACATGGGATCTCTTGGTCGTAGATATAATCTAGAACCATTTGAAATATATTTGTGGATAATTTTTATATACGCTTTTGCAGCTTGTGGGGCTTTGCAAATTCTTGCTATTAAAAATTATTATATCGGTTTAGTTGGAACAATAATTGCCTTAATTATGGGTATTATGTTATTTTTAGGAGCAATTCTTGGTGTAGTTCCATTTTTTCTAAGATATCTCGAATTGTTTGGAAGTGATCTAATAGTTGAAGGTGCTTTTCCAATTCACTATGTTTGGTTTGGTAAAGCTTCTTTAGGTTGCTATCTTGTATTTGCCGGCGGTATTATAGGAGTTATCGGAGCCTATTTTAGTCGTGAAGAGTACTTCTAAGCTATTCTCTTTTTTTTTAATTTTTTTTATTTACCAAACCATATTCGTCTGAATAATTATGAAATATATTTCTTTTAATTTAATAAATCAATCTATTCTTATTTTCTATTTATAATAAGAGCTCTCAATTCCTTAAATTTTTTAATGATGAGTATATTAATTCCTAAAAGATCGCACTCTAAAATTAATTTATTCAGGTATTGTATAGTATGAGCAAAGACATAAAAAATATAGACGAAATTAAAGTTTTAAAAGATATGATTCTTTCACAGAGGCAAGAACTAGACCAGAAAGAAAATGAAATAAAAAAATTAGATGAAACGAACCAAAATTTGATCTCTGAATTAAAATTCTACAAAAAATTAGAAAAAGAATTTAAAGATACGTCCATACTAGAGGACGCCCATGA
>JBHLLE010000263.1:0-5805 GCA_048885945.1 Candidatus Hermodarchaeota archaeon
TCTGCCAAAAAAAATGCTAGTTTTTCAAAAAAAATTGAAATTGAGGTTGAAAAGGTGGATGATGTTTTAGAAGCAGCACAAAACGGCGCTGATATTATAATGTTCGATAATATGAGTCCAGATCAGGTGGAGGATTCTATAAAATTATTAAAAGACAATAATTTACGCAAAAAAGTAATTGTGGAAATCTCTGGGGGTATTACAAAGGATAATATCGTTGATTATATCCTAGCTGAACCAGATGTAATAAGTGTTGGAGGAATAACTCAATTCCCTTTTGAAAAAGTAGACTTGTCCCTTCGTTTTGATTAATCTTTATGGTAAATTAATCTATAATAATTTCATGTATTGAACTGATAACTTCCTTAATTTTTGAGAGGGAATTTTTTAAATCTTTAATTAACCCAAATTCTCCTACTGCCAAAATTAATTCAATTTTTCTGTCAGCTATCCTCCAATCAGTTATTGTTTTTATAACTTGCTTATATTGGATATAGATTTCAGAAATTTCGTCTATGATTACTTCCTTAAAAGGATATACTAAATTTATTGTCATTATTCTGTATCCTTCTAAATTCTCGAATTTCTCATTATTATCAATAAAATCTACGATAGCTCCTCTTAACGCTTCACTTTTCGAATTAAATCCACTTATATTTCGGACCTTCTCAAATCTTTCTAATAAATCATCGCTGATTTGTAATGATATTATTGGCATTATAACAGATCAATGTATTTTTTTTAATTAAGTTTAAGTAATCTGAAAAGACAAAAAAACCCTCTTATTAACGCAAAATTACTAAGTCAAATTCTTTCCGTCAAATCAAAATTTATCAAAAGATTTAATTATAATTAAATTAAACTTAAAACGTGCTATACTAATCTTATCTTTAATAAATTAAGGGGATAAATAATGGAAAGTTCGAATGTTGATAAGTTAAGTAATAAAAGGAAAATTGGATACGCATTGGGAGCAATACCAAATGGACTTCTTGTATATGTTTTCAATTTAAAGTATATTGAATTTTTCTTCAACGATTTGAAATTATTACCATTTTATTTTATTATAGGTCAAATAATATATTTGTTAATCAACGCGATTAACGATCCTCTCTTAGGGCATCTGTCAGATAGAACAAATAGGGAAAAATGGGGTAGTAGGAGGATAATTTACATAAAATATGCTGGTCCAATTTGGGCCTTTAGTTTTGTGCTTGTATGGTTTCCATGGAGTTTGGATAACGATTTTATTATTTTTCTACATTATGTCGTAACTATTTGCTTATTTGATACTTTTTTCACATTAGTAGCGACAGTCTGGCTGGCTCTATTACCTGAAATGACTTCTGATACTGGCGAGAGAAGCCAAATTCAATTTTTTGTGCTTGTAATTGGAGCTATTGCAGTAGTACCCATGTTTTTAATTATAGGAGATATAAAGCCGATTTCTACAACTTTTAAGATAATTGCGATCTTCATAGCTATTTTATCGACTATAATGTTATTCGTGACAGTAATTACTTGTGAAGAAAGACCGGAATTTCAAAAAGATGAAGTTTTTCCCTTAGGAAAGTCTTTTAAAGAATGTTTAAAGTTAAAATCTTTTAGAATGTATGTTGTTTGGATTTTTTTAACCGCTTTGGTTAATAGTGTAGGCTTGAGCTATTTTTTTGTATATTCGTTACTTATTGGAGATAATGGTTTTTTAATTCTTTTTGCTGTGTATATTCTTGGTTTCTATAGTTCCTATATAATCTGCTTAAAGTTACGACCTAAATGGCAAATGAGAAATGTAATTTTACGATTTGGAATATTAAGAGTTCTAGGAACTGCTATTTGCTTTATTTTTTGGATTTTAACATCATCTATTTTGTTTATTATTCTTGGATTTGTCTGTCTCTGCTTTTTTGGAGGATATGCAGTTTTTGAGTTTCCTTTATTATATCTATCTATAGACGAGGACGAAGTTATTCATGGTACGCGCAGAGATGGGATGTTTCAAGGACTACAGGCACTTTTTAACAAGCCAGCAGTAAGTATTGGTCCAATTATTGCTACAATGATTTTAGTGTTTTATGGATACATACAGGGATCAGAGATCCAACCACAATCCGCTCTTTTTGGAATTAGCGTATTATTTCTCATCTATCCAACAATTATTATTGCCATAAGTCTGTTATTTATCTATTTTTATCCGTTACATGGAGAAAAATTAGAGGAAATGGAAAATAAACTTAGAGAAATTCATAAAAGAAAGCGAGACACGATGCAGTGAAATTTTAAATAATACAAAATAATAAAAAATCTATTCTTTTTTCTTTTTTAACCTTCTTGGATAACACGCAAATAGAGCGTTAAAAAGCTTTTCAAACTCTTCGAAATTTTCTTCAGGTATAGTGAATGGCTCCCCTACTTGCAATGCACCCCAGTAAACTTTAGCTAATTTTTCTAATATGACCGCAAATCTTACTGTATGATCTAATGACTTTCCGCAAATTATTGCTCCGTGATTTGCTAATATTGCAGCATTATTAATTCCAAGAGCTTCTATAGCGCTTGTTCCCATTTCGTCCGTATGCGCTTCTGTAATTTCAGTACATTTGATTTCTCCTCCAAGAAAAGTTATTTGTTGTTCCATTATTACGGGAATGCCTCTCCTAAGAATTGAAAGCATTGAAACATAAGACGAATGAGTGTGCATAACGCATCCTACCTTTGGTCTGTCTTTATATACTGCTAAGTGCATCTTAACTTCTGTAGAAGGCATTACTCCTGGAACTAGTACATTTCCATCTAAATCCATATGGACTATTTTCTCAGGACTTAAAAGATCATATTTGGTTGAGCTAGGAGTTACCAGAATCTCATTTTTATTTACTTTTATACTTGTATTTCCTTCTCCATCTTCTACTAATCTTTTAGCATAAATAAATTGAGCTCCACTAACAACTTCTTTTCTTAATTGTTCAATTTTATCAGATGACATAATTTTTATAATTTAAATTCCATTAAAAACAATCTTTTTTTAAAAATTAAGCTAATTTCAAGTAGTTTAGAATATATAATTAAAAATTCTGACTACTCTCTTATTTTAAATTACTGCAGAAATTTTCTCAAATTAAAAAGTATCATTTCAATCTTTTATTTTGATGAATTAAAGTTGTTTAAAAATGGAACGATATATTCTACACTGTGATTTAGACTCCTTTTTCGCATCTGTGGAGATTCGAGATAATCCCGCGTATAAAGGAAAGCCAGTAATTATTGGTGCGGATCCAAAAGGAGGTAAAGGTCGAGGTGTGATCTCTACCTGTTCTTATGAAGCAAGAAAATATGGCTTGCATTCTGCAATGCCCATCTCCCAAGCTTATAAAAGGTGTCCTCATGGAATATATTTAAGACCAAACTCTGAAAAATATTATAAAGCTTCTAAAGAAGTAATGAATATTCTTGAAAAGTATTCTTCCCATTTTCAACAAGTGGGATTAGATGAAGCTTATTTAGATTTAACAGACGTATGTTCAGATTTAAATGAAGTAAAAAAATTTATGGAAACCATTCAAAAAGAAATCTATAACGAAGTCGGAATTACCATTTCTATTGGATGTGCTCATACTAAGTCAATAGCCAAGATAGCCTCTGATTATAATAAACCTAATGGCTTATGTATTGTTTCTTACAAGAATTTTAAAGATTTTTTAAAAGATATGGATATAACCTGTATTCCGGGAATTGGTAAAAAATCCAAACTACATTATTATAAAAATCATATAAAAAAGATTGGAGATTTAATTAATACTCCATTAGATAAAATGATAAAAATATTTGGAAAGCATGGAAAATGGGTCTGGGAAATAGCAAATGGGCTAGATATGAGGGAAGTGAAAGAATTCTCTGAAGATCGAAAATCAATAAGTAAAGAGAGAACTTTTTTTGAGAACACTAATAATTTTAAACAAATTCTAGCTAAATTAGAAGAAATAAACAATCGAATTCACGAAAAAATTCACAAAGAAAATATTTTTTACCGCACAATCTCTTTAAAAATTCGTTTAGAAGGATTTTTAACGTATACCCGAGCAAAGACTTTAACTTTTCCCATCCAAAATAAAGAAATGGTATTGAATCTCGTAATAACTTTTCTTAACGAATTTTTAATAACGGGAAAGAAGGTAAGGCTAGTTGGTATTAAGTTGTCAAATTTGAAGAAAGATCTTAGTACTAAACAAACAGACATAATAAAATATGTTATATCTTAAGTAATTAGATTAAATATTAATAAAATTTTTCAGTAATTTTAGACTGAAAAGAAGTTATTTCTAATAAAGACAGCTACTTCATCGTGTAAAATTCTATTAGAAACTATTATACCAAAACTCGCTAAATAACATTTGTCTTCTTTAAATTTCAAGGGTTCCTCGTCTAAGTCTGTAACCTTTCCTCCTGCCTCCTTTACTAATAAATCTCCCGGACTGTAATCCCAAGATGACATCTCTTTTCCAAAAGTTGGTTTTACGTATAAATCGTAACTTCCATCTGCTATCATACAAAATTTTGACATACTATCTAATGTAATTCTTTCCTCAATCCCTATTTTGTCCGCAAATTGAGTAACCCATGGTAAATCGTAGTGTAACGATTGGCATAATCGTGCTTTCGTGATTTTATTTTGATTACTTACGTGTATTGGTTGAAAAGTATCTCCACCATACGATGCTTGTGCTCCATTGTCTTTCTCAGCAATAAATATTGCTAACCCCTTTTTGTTATAATCCGGTACTGAAATGGCACACAGCCTCGGATCTGAATTAACCATGTGAGTGATTCCAATAGCATATGTTAATCCTTCTATATAACCTGCCGTTCCATCGATCGGATCGATAGTCCATTGTCTATCTGATTTTACCCCCCGGTAATTTAATTCTTTCTTAAAATCTGAAATCCCTTCAATACCTAATTCTTTAAAACATTCTTTAATTTGACTTTCGGAAGTATTATCAATCAAATTATCTTCACTTTCTTCGGCAAAAATCTGATCGTTCGGAAAATTCTCTTTTATTCCATTTATAATAAAGATTTGAGATGCAAAATCAGCTACAGATACGGGGGATCGATCTATTTTCTTTAATGGTTTAAATTTCTTATTCCTAAACCATTCTGTTATGTCAGAAGCTTTTTTAACCAATTCTATACATAATGCCATTTCATTTTTATTTTGCGACATTTTAATCAAGTCTCCTCGTGTACCCTTCAGAAAAATAAGTTAATTATAATTCTAAAATCTTCCTTAATAAAAAACACTAATTATATTCTATTAAATAATTTTTGATGTTAGTTATAGAACAATATTTTTATTCGTTTTTATTTACTACTTTTCGCTCAAGTGAGATATCACTCGTATTTTTTATATTTATTATGGCATATACAAGATAATTTTCGTGATGATGCGATTGTCCTGGCTGTATACATAACGTTCTTCCTAAGTAATTATACCATTTTCCTGAAACCTCTGGACATTCGTGAATATGCCCATGAAAAGACATAAAAGGTTGATATTTTTCAAGAAAACGATAAACTGCTTCAGATCCTACGGTCCTACCATCGTGACAAACGTCTAGTTTTAAATTAGATGGAGGGGCGTGAATAATATAAATTGCATTTTCCATATTCGAAGGTTTTACAAGATTCTTCAGTTCTTCTTCAATTGTTGGTATACCCTCTGCGTATAAAAACCAATCTTTTATCTTCTTCCATCCGTTAGGTGTAGAGATCATGGGTCGTCCAAATTGTTTTGGAAAATTAAAA
>JBHLLE010000264.1:0-471 GCA_048885945.1 Candidatus Hermodarchaeota archaeon
TTTTTAAAATTTTTAGGACTAACTCGTGATTTAGGGAATATGACGAATAGAATAGAATAGTCTGTTCAATAAATAGTATATTTTTATTTATTCTTATATAATCAATATTATGTTTTAATAGATTATCTTCAAATTGGGAATTAAATTTTAACTCGTCTTGTAAATTATATTTATCTCCATTATTGAATAATTCAGAAAAATCATCTAAGATAAATTTTTTGCTTGAATTTTCAAAACGCCATAGAAAATTCGCAAAATTACTAATATCGGGTTTTTTTTTTTGTAAAAGATTATATTTATAAAAACTGTTCATTCTATGGTAAATTCCACTGTTTAAATTAAAATCATCTAAATATTCTATAAAAAATGTCGTAAAAACAATCTCATTTTCAGGATTAAGTCGAAAATTGAAAATTAGAGAGCCCCTGACATTAAATTTTTTAGCCAAATTCATGAAAATATAAATAAAAG
>JBHLLE010000264.1:481-5789 GCA_048885945.1 Candidatus Hermodarchaeota archaeon
TTATTCAGTTGGTTTAAAAGATTTAGAGTAAAAAAGTTTAGAGCTATTTTAGAGCTATGATTTTTTATTATAACAGACTCATTTGATTTTAGAACGGTTAAATTAGAGCTCATTTTTTTGTTAATTAAATTTAAAAACTTCTTCTCTAAGACTGATTTACTTAAAAATTTTAGTTGACGATTTTTAGGATCAATTTTTTCATGTATTAAATTGAAGAGTTGAACTATTCTTTCTTTATCATTATCTTCAAAATTTAACAAAAAAGTTTTAGTTTCAAAATCATTAACATTTAATTGAATGGAAAAATAATTTAAAATCCTTTTTTTTAAACATTCTTTAAATAAAGAAAATAAAGGATAAATCTCTTCAGTTTCCACTAAAGAAAAAGCCAAAAATTTCCTGTTGGTATCAAGACTTTCATAAAATATAAGAGAATCTTCTATGATATACGATAAAAGTTTGAATTTTCCTTTTTTATTCATTTCACCTAATTTTTAAAATAAATTTATAAAAACATAAATCTTTTTTAATCATTTTTTATACTATCGTTATCTTTAATAATTTTAATGCTGTAATTAAATGACTTAAGGATAATATAAAATACTAAAACTCCAATTATAACACCAAAGATAACAGGAAAAAAAATTTTAATATATCCCACATAAGGTACTTTTAAAATTACTATTCCTAAGATTTCAGTTTCTGATATATAAATAACTTCAGAACTATTGTATTCAATAACAACATAATCGTATTCATCGGATTTATTAACAAACTTATATCCACCGTCAGCAACTAAATTATTATCGCCTTTAGTTTTAAAATACCATTTATCACCAATTTTTTTCTTGTCAATTGCTCTATGGATTATTGGAGTGTCCTCCTCTAAATTACTCCAAAAGATTGGGTCAAAACCTTTATCATAGAAATAATTAGGACCTTTTAAAATTAATATATCTCCATCCTCTTCACCTACTTTGATATCTTCAGGTTTTATATCCCCTCTGATTACAAGATCGCCAACATTTAGTGTTGGACTCATTGAATGACTTGTAATTACAAACAATCTGTCTTTAAATATAATAAAGGGTAATAAAATCAACATTAGAATTATTGAAAGAATGATGAAAAACTTTTGATTTTTACTTAGTTTCCTCGTTTTTCTCAGTCTTACCATATCATAGAATTTAAAATAAAACTTATAAATTCCAAGGATTTTTTATAATTAAAAGCAATCTTGAATTTCAGTTAAAATCATGCTCAAATCAATTGAAACTTTTTTAAAAAAACAGAAGCCTGATCTTGTTGTTCAAGCTCCATCGCGAATTAACCTTATAAATCCATTAGATGCTGTTGAGGGAGATTTTTGGTCACCTGCAGTAGCTATCAATGGTTTAAAAAATCCGTTATCTTCTTATCTCTATATAAAAAAAATTAATGAACCAAGTAGATTGAAAACTTATTCCATAGAAAAACATCTAAACGATTATATTATTAAGTTAGATGCTGAGGAGACCCTTAGTAAAGATATTGATCTCATCAAAACCAAATTATCAAGTCAACATAAATTAATATACGCTAGTATTTATAGACTATATAAGACTAATTCTAATTTTTGGGAAAATTTCGTATCCCAAAATTTTGAAATTGGATTGTTCACAACTATTCCTCGACAAAGTGGTATAGGTGGAAGCTCTTCAATAATTATTTCAATATTATATGGACTAGCTAAGATCCTCAACCTCTATAATAATTTTTCATCATTAAATAAGCAGGATTTTCCAATTAATCGAGATATAATTGCTGAAATGGCTACTAAAGTTGAAGATGAAGATCTAAAAATAATCGCAGGTTACGGAGATAGATACACAATTGCGAGAGGAGGCATAGGGTTCTGTTCGTATTATGGGAAATTATATCATAAAGACCTTTCTAAAGAACCTCTAGCTGTCTATGATAGAATTGATGAGATTTATAGAATAAACGAATTACCAATTATATTATGTTTTTCTGGTGCTACTCATGAAAGTGGAAATGTTCATGAAGTATTAAGAAAGTTATATTTAGCAAAGGATGATAACATAATTAACAATTTTAAAAGGTTAGGAGAAATTGGTTGGAAATCTCGATTCGCTTTAATGAAGCACGATTGGCAAAAATTAGGTGTATGTTTTAAAAAAAACACGGAGATAATGAATCAAATAATGACTCAAGCGGGATTCAAATATGGAATCGGATTGGCTAATCATATATTAATTGAATTAATAGAAGATCATCCAGAGGTTTATGCTGCAAAGTTAACTGGCGCTGGAGGTGGTGGATCTGTATTTTCTTTAGTAAATCCAGATAAAATTGATGAAGTGTTTTTAGATTGGCAAAAAAGATTGAATGATATCATCGAAAATGAAGAATTGTTTATAGAAAAATTCCCTAACTATCCTAAAGAGATTAAAGCTCAACTTAAAAAAGCTGAATTTTTTAAAATAAAAATTAATAAACGTGGAGTATCAATTCTAATTTAAAAACAATTAACTAAAAAAATAATATTATATTAATATTCTTATAAAAAATCAATTGTAGGGAAGCTGAATATTGAGTAAATTTGAGAGATATAAGAAAAAGGGTGAAGATTACTATGTTTATCCTCATAAGCACTGTCAACGATGTGGTGCCATGATTGATGAATCAATAACATATTGTCCCGATTGCTACAAAAAGATAAAGGAGAAAAAGGAAAAGAAAAGATTCAGAAGAAAGAAAGATAAAGAAGAATCCCAGAGTAAGGATGAATCAAATGAATCAGATCAATCAGAAGAAAGTTAAATTTTCTCAATTTTTAATCTTTCTAGTAACCATTCTTTATCTAATAAGTTTAAAAATGAACCTAATCTAGGACCATATTTTTTCCCTAGAATTATTTGATAAATCGCAACAAATAATTGTTTAGGTGCTATTTTCAATTCTTCTTTTGCAATCATAAAAATTTTGTTTTGGATTATATCCTCGTCCAAATGATCAGTTTTTAAAAAAAAGTCTCGTAAAAGCTTAATTCCTTTAATTTGTTCAGAATCTAATTTATTTAAGATGATATTATCTACTTTATTTGGAATCTCGAATAGAGAGATTTTTTGTTTAATATTATTTTTTATTTTATTATCACTTTCATCTTCAATAATCTTTTTCACTTCATCAACCCACCTTTTAGTGCGTTGAATTAAGAAGTCGAATTCTTCTATAGAAATACTATTTTCAAGATTTTTGTCATTTGTAATTGATTTTGCTTTAGTATACAATTTTTCTATACTTAAAATGTTCTGAAGCTGTGAAAAAAAGACTAATACTTTTAAAGGAATGGTTTGTGGCTTTAGATCTGAAACACCATTAACTTTGGTTAGTGGATAGAGAAATTCGAAAGATTTTTTTTCCTCCTCATCGTTTGGTTTTTCTTCTCCATAAAAGATGTTTTCCATTTTCTCATAATAGTCAGAATACTGAGGTATTTCTTCAATTCTTAAAGATATGTGTTTCATTGGATTAGTTCTTAAAATCAACATTCTGAATATTTCTGGGTCAGCTATTTCCAAATATTTTTTTGGAGTAAAAACAATTCCTTTAGATGTTTTCATATCTCGTTCCCCTAGTCTCACCCATTCATAAGGTACTTTTATTGGGCCTTGATACCCAAAAACTTCTTTACAGAGAGCTAATCCACTATCATATGAACCTCCTTTGACACAATGATCTTTACCTGCAGGTTCACAAGTTGTTTTATAAAGCGACCATTTTGCAGGCCAATCAACTCGCCAGTTCAATTTAAGTCTACCACTAAAAATTGATAACTTTCCAGAATGTTCACAAGCATGACATTTGTATAAAACCATATTTTCTTTTTTAATATATTTTAATACTCTATTTGGTTGAATTGACCCATCTTTTGCAATATTTTGTATTTTATCACATTTTTCACATATAACCATTGCTGGCATCCAAGTTTTCTGCATTTCAAGGAACTTTACCTTTTTAACATCATCTAACGTAGGTAAAATATATTCTTTTAAAATTTCTTTAATTTTTTTAGTGTTTTCGAGAGCATTTTTAATTTGATTTTGCATATCTTTAGTTTTATATAATTCGTGTGTCCATATAATCTCTGTATTTATCCCAAAATATTTGAATGTAGAAGCTAGCTCATCTCCAAAATGATTTGCATAACTTTTACACTTACATTCTTTAAAAGGACATGGAATAAAAGAAAAAGGTTTTCCTCTATGTTTATTTTGAAACTCTTTATCGATATATTCAGGGAATCTTTTAGCAGCATCAAGGCTGTCTATAAATAGGAAAAACCTAACATTTTTATCTTTTTTTTTAAAGATTCTCCTTAATGCGTCACAAATTAATATTTCTCTTAGAATTCCAAGATGAATGTGACCTGAAGGAGTCTTACCAGTAGACAAAGTTATTAATGGAACATCTCTTTTTGAAATCTCATCTACTATTTCCTCTAACCAATGAATCGGAAATTCATTATTCATTAAATATACACAATACAAGCTGATTTATTTATTTAAATAAATGAAAAAAATTATTTATCATTTTTTATTCTAATAAATAGTGAAAATTTATGAGAATTGCTGTTTTAAATAAAGATCGATGTAAGCCAGATAAATGTAGTCCTTTTGGTGAAAAACCTTGCATAAAATACTGTCCAAGAATTAGAACTGGAGATAAGACAATTGTTTTAAGTGAAGATGAAAAATCTGTCATTATTACAGAAAATCTTTGTTCAGGTTGTGGGATTTGTATAAAAAAATGTCCTTTTAATGCTATTAGCATAGTAAATTTACCCGATCCTTTAGAAAACCAGATCACATACCGTTATGGACCTGATCAATTTTCATTATTCAGAATGACCATCCCTAAAAAAGGAAAAGTTCTAGGATTAATAGGACAAAATGGAATCGGGAAAAGTACTATGTTAAAAATATTATCGGGAGATATTAAAATAAACTTCGGGCGATTTGGAAAATTTACTCCTGATTATAACGAAATTATAGATTTTTTTAAAGGTTCTGAATTACAACAATACTTCTCGGATTTAAAAAATAATAAGGTAACTATTGTTCATAAACCTCAAAATATTACTCAAATTCCAAAATTCGTTTCTGGAAAGGTTTATGATCTTTTAAAAAAAAATGATAATACTAATAAACTGGATATTATTTCTGAAAAATTAAATCTAAGAGAAATCTTAGATAGACCAATAAAAGTACTATCGGGGGGTGAATTACAACGAGTAGCTGTAGCG
>JBHLLE010000265.1:0-5743 GCA_048885945.1 Candidatus Hermodarchaeota archaeon
AATCCAATTCATATAAATTGGTGTGGTTTTTTTTAAAAATCCTATGAATTTATAATGATCTAAATGAGCATGAGTAAGAAAGCACGCATCAACCATATTATTGTCTGAGGGTGTTATATTATAGGATTCTTTCTTTAATATCTCTGTGAAGGGGGATAATAAATCATTTCTATAAAAATTATTAAATGAAGGAATAAGTCCTAAATATAAATAATCTACGATTCCATTTAATTTACGTGGACTTAAAAACTCTGAAAAATACTTATTATTATCATTAAAAGAAAGTCCAAAATCAAAAAGAAATCTTTTATCATTTATATTAGTAAGAATTTTATTCCCACCAATTTCTTTTATCCCACCATAAATTTCGATTTCCATAATAATTGGATTTAATCGTTCTAATCTTATTTAATGATTAAATTATTCTAAGTTTTTAATCTTATTAAATTTTTATTTGGTTTAATAAAGTTTGCTCCTCCTAAATTACTTATTTTTAAAATATAAAAAGTCCCTCTTTTTCGTAATAAAAAGGTTATAATCTCGTTTTAATGACTTTCATATAACATAAAAATAAAATTATTTTTTAGATTACCTTTGAATTAAATTTTACCAACAGAAATTGTTCAAAACATATTAAAATTAAATTAAATTCGTTTTAGAAAAATTGTTAAAAAAAAAAAAAAAGAAATTGAGAATTATAAATAACTACTAGCAAAACGCGTCATTGTTTGTTCGTTTAAATATAACCATTGATGTTTGCAATAAATTGAAATTTGACCCGCAGGAAAATTCACGTAAGAATATGGATTTTGATATCTAGGATAATCGTTTAATTTCACAGGCTTACAGTTTTGAGAAACATTATCCCAACAATATTTAATAAATCCTTGACTGGGAGAATTATATAAAATATATTCACCACATCTGAGAACTAAGGAATTAGAAATTCGATTTACAAAACTCCAAAACGGTCCATTTGTAGCTCTTCTTCCCATTTCACAAATCCACACATTTTCATCACTTTCAGCAATAACTTCTATATCTTTGTAATCTCCTTCTGTTTGCCAATAATATGGTTGTTCCGACCATAAGGCAAGATATCCATCTCCTTTGCGAGCAAAAATCCAACCATTTTTTTCAATAACTTCATCATAATTATCTTTAGGTAACCAAGCATGAGTGTAAAAAAGTTGATTTGGCATATAATATGCGTCTAAATGGTTGAGTTTATATTCTATTATTGCTAGGTTTTCAATTTGTGCGACTTTTGGTAATTGTCCCGAACCATCCCAGTAGTTTGGTGTAAAATCTCCTCCAACTGGAATTGGAGTTGGATGTGTTGTAAAGCACACCGCATCAGCACCGAGCGTTGCTTGCCAAGCTAATTGTTGGTCTCCTCCATATGCTTTTCGATAATCTTGTGCAGAACTAAGCATGTAATCTGGAGTACGATAAGTGTAAATATTTACTTCTGGACGCATATTTCGAGTTAAATCCCATTCCTCTTGCTGAGCGAACGCAGGTAACAACCCATATGCTCGAAGATATTCTATCATTGGTCTTAATTCACTATACATGAAAAAAAATTGATTTTCCCACCAATTATACTCGTCTAACATTTCAATGAACAATTCAATGGTCTGAGGGTGATTATACGCTTCTAAAGTAAGAAATGTCATTCCATCTCCAAGAGTATTGTAATCAAGACCCCATTGTTCAGCTTCCTCAACTTTTATACCCATACGCTGTTTATTAATTATTTCTGGTCTTTTAGTATCTGTACCGATATTATAAATAACACTAGGAATTCGATAATTTTTACTGCAAGCAAGATTAGTTGTACACATACTGGCTCTCTTAAATTCGTTAATTCCAAAAACTAATGTACATAGTGGTGCTGTAGCTTCATTTTCGTGATTTGAATGAACGCTCAATTTAGTGCGTCCGTGCGTACTTCCTAAATATCCTCGGAAGTGATTCAAAGCAATATCTAAAAGCATTAAATCAGCTACCATACGAGCTTTTTTCACGATTTCTCCATCTTGGCAAAAATCAACTAAATTTAAAACAGCAGCTAACGATTCATCGTAATAAACATTAGACAACCATTCACTAAATCCTGTCAAATAACGTAAGTTGAGCCAACGAATAATTCTTGATCGCATAATATCCATTTTATCCATTCCAATATGATCAGCAGCTTGAAAATACTCGTTTGGATATAATTGACCAGCTAAATAACCCGCAGAAGCATAAAGAATAAAATGGTTCTCAGTCCAATAACACATACTATCGGGATCTGCGTTATCTGCAAGTTCATCAGGCCAATATTTAAAATTAAGAATAGCTTCTTCTGATGCTGAAATAAGCTCTGGAGTAAGCATTCCACTGTCTTGATATTGATATAGGAGACGAAGGATCCCATTTAAGCCGAAATCAGCACAATCCCATCGATTGTTCATTCTATCAAGAGAATATTGAATTCGACTTGTATTGATAATTGTATTACAACCTTTTAATAGACAATATTCAATTTCAGCACACGCTGAATGAGGACTATCTGAAGGATTGTTATAATAAAATTCCAGATAATCTTTGCGTCTTGTTTCGTAATGCGAAATAGGCCAATAATGATGAGGTTTATGTTTGCTCTTTTTAGGATTATAGCAACCAAAAGCTGGATTCGCTAGATAAATTGTTGAAATCATAAGGATTAAGAAGCAAAGCCCTGCAACCTTAAGTTCCTTAGCAGTTTTTTTTTTCATCTAAATTTACCTTATTTTATCTCGTCGGTATTGAATTTTTATTGAATTATAAATGCCAATTTAATTTGTGCGATGAAATTATATAAAGATTTGCTTTAGGTCGTAGAAATAATATATAAAAAGATATAATAATATATCTTTTTTGTAATTTTTTTAAGAGATCAAAAAAAAGTGTTTACTATATTCAATTAAAATTTAATATATTCCTTTTTTGAATTTATAATAAGTCCTTGAGATATCTTTATTTCTAATAGGTTTTAATTTGACTATTAAATGTACTAATCTAAAATCTACTATAGTCAAGCTTAATTATAATTGTAGATTATTATAAGTGAATTAGAATCAATTATCGTATAACGATATTATATGCCAAAAAAAGAAGAATTTTCGAAAGAAACTATTGATTATGTGGCAAAACTTGCTCTATTAGATCTCTCAGAAGAAGAAAAGGAAAAGTTCTCAAAACAATTGAATGAAATAATTACGTATTTTAAAAAATTAAATGACTTAGATACAACTAAAATAAACCCTACTACTCACCCTATAGATAATCTAAAAAATGTATTTAGAGAAGACGTTCCTTGGGAAGGTTTAACAAATGAAGAAGCGCTAAAAAATGCTCAACATAAAAAAGACGGATATTTTAAAGCTCCGAGAATTTTAAAAGAATAAGACTATTCCTTATATTTTTTAGTGAGAATTTTAATGGCATCAGCCATATCCCTCAATGCTTTTCTTCTTTCAGCGGAAGTCATATTATAAAAATCTTCTTCGAGATCAGTTCCAATTTCTTCTCCAGAAGCAATCGTTCTATATTTTTTAAATACAAGAGTAGTAACATAATTGTCGTATTGTTCTAAAGTTTTTTTAAGTTTAGGGCGTTCCTTAATTTCGTCCCATAATTCTAACGTTTCTAAAGATTTTATTCCAACATCAATTCTGAACCAACTAATTGGAAATAATAGCTCTCTTTGAATGCCCATTTCTATAATTGATATATTTTCTTCATCAATATACAATTCTGGAATTAAGTCTTCACCAAAAACGATATTGTCGCTCATAATATAGAGATTTGCGGCACCTCGACTCGTACATACAATCCCTGTGGCAAAACCTTTTCCAAGTCGAATTTTATCAGCTAAATCCTCTAAATTCAAACCATATATTTTTAAATTCTTCTTATTTGTCCCTTGAAATTCAAATTGAATCTTTTTCATACCCTCTGTATCTGTTATTAATTCTGGAAATAAATTTTCATCTCTTGTTTTTTTATGAGCTTCCATTAATTTATTGATAATACCATAGTCTAATTTTAACCCTGGTATGACACAGTTCTGATTTAAAAAAGCATCGACTTCAAAGTCTATAATTCCATAGAAAACTCTATTGTTTTTAATAATCTTATTCATGCTTTCAGCTATGGTTTTAACTAAAGCATCTGGATCGTCCCTTACCGAAGTATATTCAGTTGTTTGAAACGTATCGATTTGATCTTCAAGACCCTGTTCTTGATAAAATTCTGCCCAACTCATTTCTGTGAAAATTGTACCTTCATTATAGAGATTATGTTTCCCATCAACACTTAAAATGCTTTTATCTCCCCCGAGTTCAACGCCCTTTTTAGTCCCAGAGGCTAATATTGCTTTAGGAGGATTAATGAATTCTATTGACAATAAGAACACTTATAGAAGTTTATTTGGAGCTATATTGTTAACTCTATTAATATTAATAAATATAATACATATAAATAATTAGTTAATTTTTTTTGGAAGTAAAAAAACATAATTTCTTTATAAAATTACTGATTTATGTTTAAAACTAAGTTAATTTTAGTTAAAAGGGAGGCTAACTATGAATGTTGAGCCTTTATTCCTTCCTTCAGAAGTAACCCAAATTTGCCCATTATGTAATTCAACTATTTGTTTTGAAATAAATAATCCCAGTCCTGTACCTTGACTGTTAATGTCAACAGCTACTTCTCCAGATCGTTCAAGTCTGCTAAATTTCTTGAATAATTTCTTTATTTCATGTTCTGTTAACCCGATCCCATGATCTTTTATAAAAATTTCTACTTTTCCTTTATTTTGTTTTAATGAAATAACAATTTTTTCGTTGTAAGGTGAATATTTTATAGCATTAGAGAGTAGATTAGTAATAACTCTTTCGATTCCAGATTTATCTATATTTATAATTAAATCTTGAGGAAGGTCTAATTCTATCAATTGTTCCTTTTTATAGTAAAGATATCTTAATTCACTTACGCAATTTTCTATTAGTTTTATTAAATCGTGTTGTTCTTTGCTAATTTCAAATCTTTTAGATTCTATTCTTGAAATATCAAGTAAATTTTGAATTAAATTCTTTAAGCGCTTACTGCCATTTCTAGCTATTTCAATAAGCTCTAAAGAGTCTTTATTTAATCGCTCTTTATAAAGATCGTAAAATAATTGTATTGAGCCGTATACTGAGCTTAGAGGCGTTTTTAATTCGTGTGAAGCGATATCTATGAAATTTTTTCTCATCTCATCCAATTGTAATAACTTTTTATTTTCCTTTATAATTATTTCTTCCGCCTCTTTTAATTTCGTAAAATCTTGAAGTTCCACATGAATATACATTTTATTGGAAACAATTATAGGAGAATAGTAAAGTTGAAACCAAGTAATAATACCAGTATGGGATACATATTTTAATTCTATTGGATCGTAACATTGACGACTAATATTAATTGAAATTTGCTTTATTATAGATAGTGCTCTCTCTTTTGAGATTGAAGAAAGAAGGTTATATATTCTCTTATTTATAATTTCATCCCTTGATAACTCGAGATACTCTTCAGCAGACTTATTACAGTCTATGATCTTTGCCTTATTATCAAATAAAAATATTAGATTAGGAGAAGTTTTAATAATTGTTCTAAATTTTTCTTCAGACTCAATTAATCTTTTCTCGGCCTTTTTTTTATAGGTAATATCATC
>JBHLLE010000266.1:0-5688 GCA_048885945.1 Candidatus Hermodarchaeota archaeon
TGAAGTATATAAAAAATATGAAGATGAACCTGAAATAATAAAACGAGCCAAGGGTCTTGCTAATACTTTAAAAAAAATGACAATATTCATCAGAGATGATGAATTATTAGTTGGAAATGAGACGAGCAAGAATCTTGGTGAAAAAATTAATTTAGATATCTATAGATATGATGCGAGTCTTTGTAAAAAACTAGGGATTAAAAAATTAGCTAAAAGAAAAATACAACCGTTTTTTATAGGAGATAACGAAATAGATGAATTTTTAGAAGTGATCCCATTCTGGGAGGATAAATCTTTGATGAGTGCCAAAATAGGTAAACGCTTGCTTAAAGAGGGATTTATTTCGGGAAAAACAAAACTTGCATCTCTTGTACCGAATATTTCGATTCAAAGAGGGACAACTGAAGGCCACATTTGTATGGGTTATAATAAGATTCTTAACTTAGGATATTCTGGAATCATAGATCAAGTTAATTCTTACCAAAAGAATTTGAAGGAAAGTGATATTGATTATCAACAAAAATATAATTTTTATGAAGCAGTAAAAATTTGCTATCAAGCAGCAATTGAATTTGCTGAACGTTATTCCAAATTAGCAATTAGTATGGCTGCTAACGAAATTAATCAAGCAAGAAAGAAAGAGTTAACTGCTATTTCAGAAATGATGATGAAATTTACTAAATATCCTCCTGAAACCTTTTTTGAAGCGGTTCAATTTATATGGTTTACTCAAAACATAGCTAATATTGATTTCATGCGTAGCGTTGTCGCATTAGGGAGATTAGATCAGATTTTATGGCCATATTACATTAATGATATGAAAGAAAAAAAAATAACACGAGATTTTGCGTTAGAACTTATTGAAGAACTCAATTTAAAATTGACATGGAATGTAACATTCTTACCAACTGATTTTACAATGGTAGCTAATGCGCTGGGTCAAAATACTCAAACAATTACAATTTCAGGAGTTGATCCAAAAACAGGTAAGGATGCAACTAATGAAATCTCTTATTTATTTTTAGAAGCGTATGAAAATATTAAAGCAATTACTACAGACTTATCTATTAGAATACATGAAAACACTCCAAAAGAATTTTTCAAAAAAGCTATTAAGGTTTTTCGCTCAACTTCTGGTATTGCATTTTATAATGATGATGTAATAATCCCTGCTTTAAAAGATACGGGTTATAGTTTAAAAGATGCTCGGGATTATGTAATAGTTGGATGCGTAGAACCTACTGGTCAGGGTAATAACTTTGCAGCTACAGGAAGAATGTTTATGAATTTACCAGGAATTTTAGAATTAACCTTAAATAATGGATTTAGTAATTTTTCGTGTGAGTATGATGGCTTAAAAACAGGAGATCCCGCTAATTTTAAAACATTTAATGATTTATATGAAGCTTTTACCCGACAACTTCGATTTAATATAGAAAAGTCTGTTCAAATTGCAAAAATTGGTGACGAAGAAGTAATGAAATATGTACCGCATCCATTTGTTTCCGCATCCCTTAATGGATGTCTAGAAAATGGTAAGGATTATGTTTCTGGGGGAGCCAAATACAATTTTTCTTCAATAACAGCGTATGGATTAGCTACTCTTGTTGATTCTTTTTACGCTATAAAGAAAATAGTATATGACGATAAAAAACTGTCATTACCAGAATTGATTCAGGTTTTAAATTCTAATTTTGAAAATCAAGAACCATTGCGACAAAAACTTATAAATAAATACGATAAATGGGGAAACGATAGAGAAGAAATAGACTCATTGGCTAACAAATTATGGGATTTATTTTGCTCTGAAGTAGCGAAACATAAACCAATTAGGGGGGGTCATTACAATGCGGGAGCTTATTCTATGGGAATACATGTAATGGAAGGATTCTTTACAAGACCTACTGCAGATGGAAGAAAAGCAATGGAACCAATCTCAAATTCTCTTTCTCCTGTAAATAATGTCGAAAAGAATGGAATAACGGCAATTTTAAACTCAGTTGCTAAGCTAAATTATAATAAAGCTACTAATGGAATTGCATTTAATATCCGAATTCATCCTCAAAACCTTGAAAGTGAAGAAAATGTTGAAAAATTTTATTATCTTTTAAAAGGATATTTCGATAAAGGTGGTATGCAAATACAACCCAATGTTGTGTCTACAAAGACTCTTAGAGATGCTCAAAAGCATCCGGAAAAATATTCTGATTTAATAGTAAAAATTGGAGGATATAACGCAACTTTTATAGATTTAGGTACACCAATCCAAAATGAGATAATAAATCGATTAGAAAATGACCTATAAAGTTATTTTCATTAATACTTACTTAAATTCTTACTCTCTTTTTATAATCCTTTTTTTTAAAACACTTAGGTTTTATAATGCTATGATTCCAAATTGAACATGTTCGGAGTCAAAATTAAATTCAAACTAAATTACCAATAACTTAAGAAATTAAAAGAGGTATAATAAAAATGACTTTATCTGAAGAAAAAAAAATAGTTAAAAGAAAAATTATCGAAATCGATGAAGACTTGTGCAATGGATGCGGTAATTGTGTAATCGCCTGTGCTGATACATAGAATATCTCTAATGTAGCATATAGGGTGCATTACAAATTATCGATGGAAAAGCGAAAGTTGTAAATGATGTATTTTGCGATGGCTTGGGAGCGTGTATAGGGGAGTGTCCACAAGGAGCTTTAAAAATTATAGAAAGAGAAGCTCTCGAATTTGATGAAGATGCAGTAGAATCACATTTAGAAGAGTTAAAAAACCAAAAGGATGATAAACATTTAAAACTCGTTCTTGAACATACAAATTTAGGACAACATAGTCATACTTGTAATTGCCCATCGGCAAATACAATTGTATACAACGAAGCATGGAAGCAAGTCGACGCTTCAGAAGAAATACCTTCAGCACTCAGACAATGGCCCACTAAATTAACTTTAGTAAGTCCAACTGCTCCATATTTCAAGAATAAAGAATTAGTAATTGTATCTGATTGCTCTCCCGTAGCGTATGGAGATTTTCATAGAAAAATACTTAAAGGAAGACCAATAGTAACTGTCTGTCCTATGCTTGGTTTAGGTGAAGTAGAACTTCAAAAATTAGAAGAAATCCTAGAAAATAACCCAATTGAGAAGATTGAAGCTATTTTGATGGAAGTACCATGTTGTCAAAAATTAAAAATCTTTTTAGAGCCAATTATAGCAAAAATTGACAGAAATATAACAGTAGAAGAAAAGATAATAAGTAGAGATGGAAAAATTAAGAACATATCAATTATAAATTAATAAATTAGATTAATTTTTAATTTTGAATCAATTAATTTTTAATTAATATTTTCAAATCATTTACTTGAAAGGAAAATTCATAAAGAACTTTCTATTCTATTGAATATTTTAAATTTGAATTGTTTCCAAAATTTAGAAAATATTTTTATTTTAATGAATTAATCTCATTCAATTATAAATAATTATAATTTCTATTTATAATTGAAAAAGTACTAATGGATCTTTTTAAAAAAATGCTTAATCCTAAAAGAGATACGGAAGATTATATAACCATTGATTATTTAATTAAAGAATTTTTTAACGGGAATTTATCCAAAAAAGAATTCGCTGAACAAACATTAACCACCTTACAAAATTGTGTTGATTTAAAGATAATTAATAATTATCTTGATAATTTAATGGAAATTTTAAAAGAGGATAATGAAATTGAAGACCTTTTATTTAATTATCTTGATCAAAGCGAAAATCCCGCTGTAAAAGTGTTAATTATAAAAATATTATACTATAATTTTTCAGAGAAATTTTTAGAAGTTATAAATAAAATTATTGTCCCTGATACTTTATCGTTTATTCTGAATACAATTTCTTTATTGATTGAGAATAAAGCTAGATATGAAGTTTTAAATAAAAAATTAGATCTATATTTGCAATCTAAATATAAAGTAGTTGCAGAAGAAGCAAGGGCAATGTTATCAATTGAAGCAAAATACCAAGAAATCTGCATTAGAAATGGATATAGATTAAAAACTTTTGGAAGAAAAGAGTTTAGAGAAATAACTAATAAACATTTCATTAAGCTTAATTTTTCGGATTCAATTTTTGATGAATTACCTGATTGTTGGGATAAATTTAAATTCCTTAAAGAACTGAGTTTAACAGATAATCCTCTAAAAGCGATTCCAGATTCAATATATAGATTAGCTAAGGCTAATTTTTCTCAAAAATATATAGATGAAGGTGTAATTTTTGAAGAAGCTGATATACTAGCGTTGCTAGAAATCTTAACGGGAGGGAGAATGTTAAAGGTTGTTGAAAAGGATATTCTTCGAGGGATATGGGATGCGAGAAATTATAAAATTAATGCAAATGGGCATATTACTGGAATTGCTATAAATAATAACGAAGAATCAAGGATTGGAATTATTCCGATTCAACTATTTAGGTTAAAAGATCTTAAACAGCTCTATTTAACCCTTACCGATATTAAATTAATACCTAATGAAATAAAAATGCTAAAATCATTAGAATTGTTAGATTTACAGGACAACAAAATAGACACAATACCAGACTCATTATGTGAGCTAATAAAATTAAAAAAATTGGATCTTAGTTATAATAATATTAAAAAAATACCTAATAGAATAAATCAATTAAAAGAATTAGAAGAATTAATTTTAACAAATAATAAAATTGAAAATATTCCTACTTCAGTTTTTTCACTTACCTCATTGCAAATACTCTCTTTAGGAAGTAATGAGATAAAATTAATACCAGATTTGATTAATTCATTAATTAACCTAAAAACTTTAAACTTAACTAGTAATAATATAAAAGAAATTCCAGAAACAATAAAGTCTTTACAAAATCTTGAAATATTGCATTTAGAAGGTAATCAAATTGAGGATCTTCCAGAAGAATTATATCGTATTAAAACATTAAAATTTTTATATTTAAGTAAAAATAAAATTAAAAAGATATCTTCGTCAATTGAATCTTTAAATTTGCTTAAATATTTGTTTATAAGTGATAATTTAATTGAAGAAATCCCAGAATTATTAGGAAATTTGTCATCACTTACTCTTTTGGTAATACATGGAAACCCAATTAAAGTAATTCCAGAAGATATCAAAAATAAAATAAAAATATATTAATAATGAATGAAAATAAATCAATTCCACAAAAATTCTTATGTGATATTAGAACTTATTTAATTTAATAACATTTTAAGATTTAGTATCTTTAAAAATGTATTCAAAAGATAATCCAGAAAGATTCAGAAAAGAATTCAAGCTTAAAGATTTTAAACTCATAGATTTTAAAGGTGCTATTATATCGAAATTTGAAGTCGATATACTTCAAGAGATAGAAACTTTAACAAATTTAGAATTCTCTAAAATTGAAAAAATAATGTATGGTATTAGAATGGGATTTATAGCAGAAAAAAACCTAGTAACAGGAATCAGACTTCACAATTGTGTCTTATCAACTTTACCTGAGTCAATTCTTAAGCTTTCTTCTCTTAAAGAACTATTGTTGAATGATAATCATTTTAAAGTTCTTCCAGATATAATATATAAGTTAAGATCATTAGAAACATTATATTTAAGAGATAATTTTCTATGTACTCTCCCCGAGTCTATAGGAAATCTTAAATCACTTAAATCTCTTT
>JBHLLE010000267.1:0-5685 GCA_048885945.1 Candidatus Hermodarchaeota archaeon
ATTATTATAACAAACTAAAACAAATGAAATAAATCATACTTTCTTTTGTACTGTAAATAAGAATTTTTTAGGATCCATTAAAAAATTACACTCTATTTGGATCGAAATATAATTATTAATTTAGTATAATTAGAGTTGTAAATTGAAAATAAATTGTTTAAAAAAATATAAAAAAAAATAATTTATTTGTGTAATTATTTTATTTTTCCAATTTTGTTAAAATCCAAGGCAAAACTGTTACGAGCAAGAATGATAATAGAAAGAACTGAATAAGATCCCAAATCTGGGATTCTAAAGGTATAAGACTTAGAACAACATATAAGACGAGTGCAAATACTACTCCAACAATTAAATTGATGACTTTCTGTTTTTGACTAAGAGTTGTCAAATCGTATTGAATTTTTTCGCATTCAATTATGTATCCTAAACCAAGTCCCATCATAGCTCCACAGAATAAGCCATATTCCATATCAGTAATGGGAAAGAGAATCATTGCAATAATGAATAGAATTAAAGGAATTGTAATAGCAATAATTGATTTTATGAGTAAACTTAGAATATTGAACATTTCTGAAGCTTTAGGTTCGAGATATATGAAGAGTGTAAGAAAAATCATTCCAAATAATAAACCACCCCAAATATCTTGGAGATCATGAACTCCAACTATAATTCGGGAAATTGCGATTAAATAAGTAATCCCTACAAAAATCCAAGCAACATATTTATTTTTTTTTCTAACTTCATAACCTATATAACCATACGTGCAAACAGCAGACTGAGAGTGTCCTGATGGAAATCCATAATCGTTTGCTTCTCTTCTTGTCCAAGGTCTTGGATCTTGAAAAATATCTTTTAAAAAATTATTAATATACGCTCCTCCGAGTAGTAAACTCATTGCTAAATTTTTAGCATATTTTTTATCGTAGCCAAACCATAACACAGCTACAACTACAATATAAACTCTAGTGTCTCCGAGCATAGTAATTATAGAAAAGATAAGATACATTTCTTCATTATAATAAAAGAGTTCATTGAAATAAATATTGTATCCTAATAATAGCAAGATTAAACCGACAATAAAAGTAATGATTGCATTCAGAAGAATGAAAATCAATAATTTTTTTGACATTACTTCTTCTTCTTCTCCAGACATATTTATCACTTAAATTTATTTTAATCTAGTTTCCTTGTATATAATTCTATATACAAGTTTTAAACCTAGATCGAGATATTTAGATGAATATATAGAGATGCAAAGAAATATATAATACTTAGTATTGGTTTTCGACACATTTGTCAATTAAAAAAAGTTTAAATAAATTAGTGTTCCTTTGAATTTTATTAAGTTCTTACTAATAAAAAGATTTTTTACATCAGAGGGTAAATCTTGGAATTGACCTTTATTGATTATTTTAATGGACTATCTTCTTTATTATTTGTTATAATTTCGTTTATTATAGGATTTAAATTGATTTTCAAGTATTTTAAATATCAAGCAAAAGAATTGGGTCTTGTTGGGCTAACTTGGCTCGGAATATGTGAAATTTGGATACCCACTGCAATTTCTTTTATTACTGTTTTATTATTTAATTTTACTCTTTCTCCAGAAGTATATTTTTTTATTGCGTTCGTATTTGTTCCCATTGCGATAATCTTTTGGTTATTGGCATTTACAGATCTTTTATATCAAAATCAGCAAAAAAAAATCCTTTTTATTTACATAATATATGGTGCGATTTTTGAAGTTGTTTTTATTTTCTTTTTATGTACAGATTCTTCTATGATTGGGAAGAGAGTAAGATTAATTGAAGCATCATATACCTTATGGATGTATATATATTTGGTTTCAATTGCTACGACTTTTTTTTTAACTGCTTTTTTATTTGCGAAGAAATCTTTACTCTCTGAAAATAGAGAGACAAAAATAAAAGCAAAATTTCTAATCGCTGCAGTAATTACTCTTTTTATTACTTCTCTATTAGATGCTTTCTTTACTTATGGACTTCTTACATTTATTTTATATAAAATTTTTTTAATTTCTTGTGCCCTTGAGTTCTATTTTAGCTTTTTCTTACCAACAAAGTTGAGAAATTTTTTAGTTTAATAGTAAAATTATCTTCCATAAGTATTTTTAAAAAATAAGGAAAAAAAGATTAAATGGTAAGAAAATGATTATTATTTTCTTATAACGACATTTCTTTCAATTTTGCGCGGTTCTGCTCTTTTCTTTCTGGTGTAATGTCGTACAATTTCCAAAAGAGTAATAATCCTATCAGCATAAGAATCATTGGTATTATGGCTAATTGAATTCTTAACCCTAAAATAGCATTAGGTGATTGTGTTGCTGATCCTGGCTCAAAACCGGTAAAGATATGGATGAGAGCAATACTGATGACTTGAATTATTATCGCTATTCTCCCAAAGAAAGTTCTTAACCCCATATAAAAACCTTCCTGTCTAACTTCATTTCTTACCGCAGCTTCATCGACAACATCTCCCAAAACAGGTAGCATCATAACCCAAAATCCAATTGAACCTATTCCTAATATAGCTACTGCAATAATACCATAATATATCGAGTTTACGAAAAAAAGAGGGAATATAAAGATTACCATCAAGAAGCCTCCCATCATGAAAACTTTTTTGAAATCTCCTTTCTTTTGAGCAATTTTAGCCCATATTGGGATTGAAATCAATCCAACGACGATATACCCGAGCATAATATAGGATTCAACTATTGCCTCTTCGTTTAATATAAATCGTACGACATATGGGATAGATCCAATCATTAGGAGAACAGTTGCCTGATAAAATGTAAATAAACAGAGGTAAGCTACGAAACTTCGTTGTTTTAAAGCAATTTTCATCATCTTAAAAAAATTAATTTGCTCTTTTTGGGCATCGACTTGATATGCTCTGTCAATCATCTCTTTATTTTCTCTAATTCCAGGAATTAACAATATTAGAATGATTATTCCAATTATAGATATAATTATTGCCATCATTAAAAATGATGATTGAACATGATAAGTTATAAACATAGGAGGTAAAACAGCCCCCATCACAGTACCAGTTACTCCAAGAGCAACAGCAAAGGAAGCTTGCTTAACGCGGTGTTTATCTGTTCGAAATTTATCCGGTATAAGCCCATTATAATTTACATCGAATATTGAAAATAGCGTATCATAAAGACATATGCTAATTAAGAGCCAAAGAAAAATGAACAGCCAATCCGTGTTGGGATTTACATCGGGTATTGCAAAAAGGAGTATAAAAAATAAGGCCCATAAAATTCCTCCAATTACCATCCAAAGAAATCTTTTGCCATATTTTTTCCAGAACTTATGAGGTTTGTCTGCGATAAAGCCTACTAAAGGATCGTTAAACATATTCCACACGGCGTAGATTATAAATGCGATTGCAATAAGGCCTGTTGCTAAACCAATTTCATTTTCATAGAAATCAAAAATTCTAGTGCCAAACACTGCTGAAAAAAACTCTATCATCATCTGCCCAAAACCCGCTGAGATAAACACATATAGCGGTATCTCTCGATCAATTTTTTCTTCTGAATTACTCATTTTTTATTATTCAAAATAATTAATTTAAATTAATGCAAAGTTATCTAATTGAAATAACATTTCATTTAATACTATAAAATAATTATGATTAGTTAATATAAATCTGATAAATTAAAACTGTACAATAACAAAATCTCTTTAGATTTTAGTTTTTATTCCTTTAAGAGCATTGCTGAATAATATTCTGCCATTAAATTAATAATTAGTTCTCCTAACTCCTTAACTGGCTTGACTTTTCCACCATCAAGCTTTCGCAGAGTTTTAAGGCACTTCCATAGGTCATGCTCATCCCTTTCTTTTGGACCAATAATCTCAACATATTTACCACCTGCTATTAAAAAACCCCCTAATCCTCCAAGAGGTGGCCATTTTTGAAGTGCATTTTCAAAATCTTTTTCTAAATCTTCATTCATTATTTTTAATTTTTTTTCGTCTAAAACACCTAAAGCCGCGGCTGCTGAATGTTCAAAATGACCCGCATGACCAGCGCTGGTTAAAATTTTAATAAGATCCCTTTTGATTTTTCTAGAAGTTTCATTTTCTGTTGCAAGTTTAATACTAAGTTCTTCAATTTCTTTTAAAATCCTATCTGTGTAATCTTCTGCGAATTTATCTGATGGAGCATATATTAACTTTTCTAATTTTAAATCATTTTTAATATTTTCAATATATTCTGCCAATGGGTTATTTCCTCCGTGACCAGAAAATATTAGAATTTTAGTTGCTGGTAAATCCATTATTTTAAAGATTTCTATATAATATCTCAGAAATGATTTAATTTTTTCAACTAAATCTTTTACTGGTATTACTTTAGGAGCCCAATCTCTAGCTACTGGCATGAAATTATCAGTTGCCCAAGGTATGTGAGCAACATAGCGAGCTCCAGATTTGCACGATATAAGATGAGCTACTCGTTGAGCAAATAAGTCGTCAATTATTCTTGGTAAGGCGAATCCATGACCTTCTTCGGGATTACCTATCGAAAAAATTAGCCATTTCCCTTCATTTTTCCCATAAGGGCCCCAATCATTCATTTTACCTTCTAATAAGATTTCATCTTTTCTTTCTTCCATGTGTAATTTCACTTTATTCTTTAAGTAACTATTAGTATATTTCTCTTTGATTGATATTTTATAGACCCGAAAAAATTAAAAATTTATTAAAACGGTTTTAAATTATAAATTTTATTAGAAAAATGATAACTCTTTTTTAGAAAGAATCTAAGTGATTAAAAAAATGCCCGGACCAGGAATGGATATAATTGACGAGGAAGAAAAAAAAGCTTTAATAGAAGTAATTGAATCTGGTTATCTTTTTAGGTATGGAGATTTATCAGATCCTAAATTTAAGGCAAAAGTATGGAACTTAGAGCAGGATTTTGCTAAAAAAATGGGTGCAAACTTTGCATTGGCTGTGAGTTCTGGAAGTACAGCTTTAATAACTGCTTTATGGGCTTTAGGTATAGGTCCTGGAGATGAAGTTATAGTTCCAGGTTACACGTTTATCGCAAGTATTACTTCCATTATCTTTGCAAGAGCAATTCCCGTTCTCGCGGAAGTAGATAAAACGTTAACACTCGATCCTAACGATGTAATTAAAAAAATTACACCCCGCACTAAAGCTATTATGCTCGTTCATATGCTTGGTAATCCAGGTCATTTAGACGAATTTAAAAAAATTGCGCAAGATCATAATATTATATTAATTGAAGATTGTGCACAAGCTTTAGGAGCTTCTTTTAAGGGAAAATCAGTTGGAACTATTGGAACAATGGGAACTTTTAGTCTAAATGTATATAAAACTATAACTGCGGGTGATGGGGGTATGGTTTTGACTGATGATGAGAATCTCTACAAAAGAGCATTCTCAGTGCACGATCAGGGGCATTTACCCTTACGCCAAGGTGTGGAGCAAGGTAAAAGGACAATCTTGGGATTTAACTTTCGTATGAATGAAATAACGGCAGCAGTTGCAGAAGCTCAACTTAAAAAATTGGATTTTATCAAATCAACCTTACAAAAAAATAAAAAACAGCTAAAAAAAATATTATCGGAAATTTCAGAGATAGAATTTAGAGAAATCCTTGATGAAGAAGGGGAGATTT
>JBHLLE010000268.1:0-5676 GCA_048885945.1 Candidatus Hermodarchaeota archaeon
ATATCCTTATTGTGGGTTAATATTAAATTTTTAATCATTTCCACTCTATCGACAAATTCTTCGTTATCTCTGTATTTGGGATCGTATTTATTAAAACAAAGAATTAATTCGTTTGTATAACCCATATCTCTAAAAATGTCTAAAAGGTCGTGTAAATAATGCACAGACTCTTCAATTTTAAACTCGTCTTGAATGTCAATTAAATAATAAAGATAATTTGTTTCCGTGAAATAGATTGGATTATTCACGTAAATTTTACGATACTTTTGCTGACCTCCCATATCCCATATATTAATAGTATATTTGTTTATAAAATCGAAAGAATTATATTCAATTTTTATCGTGGGTTTCAAATTTTTGACTTCTTCGTGGAAATTGTATTTTTTTCTGAGTGCAATTAACGCACTCGTCTTTCCCGCGTTATCTAACCCGCCAATTACGATTTTAATATCTTCTAAATTGTTCATATGGTTTGCCATTCTATCTCTTATTACTAAAATCTCTTTTTTAACAGTGATATTTATGATTGAATATATAGTTAAATTTTTTTTATTTAATTTTTCGTATTTAGAAAATAGAATACCCATTTTCTCATTAGATCTTCTAACACTAAAATATCTTTTTACGACGATCTTAGGTTATTTAGGGGAATTTTATCTTAAAAACATAAAATTAGTATTTAAAAAGACAATTTCTTGTTATTCCAAGAAAAGATTTAAATCCTAAATACTAATATAACTACTAATGATTATTAAAGAGGATCATAATGGATGCAAATGAGATCGATTTTTATAATCTGGGTTTCGCATTTATAGAAACTAAAACTATGTACATGTCGGACTATAAGGATGGCAAATGGGACGACGGTAAACTAGTACCGTTCGGACCTTTTGAGATTTCACCTGGGGCATGCGTGTTAAATTATGGACAAGGAATATTTGAGGGAATGAAAGCATTAAGAGCTAAAACAGGTGAAATAGTTATTTTCCGACCAGAAGAAAATGCGAAAAGGTTTAGTGAAAGTGCGGATAGAATGCTTATGCCCAATTATGACGCGTCTAAATTCGTTGATGCGGTAAAGCAAGTAGTCAAGGCAAATCAAGAGTATATTCCTCCTTACGATAGTGGAGGGGCGTTGTACATAAGACCATTAATGATTGGAAACGGTCCCATATTAGGAGTTGCGCCCGCAGAAAAATATAAGTTTATTATCTTCACCGTTCCCGTTGGACCTTATTTTCCAGAGGGATTTAAAGCAATTGATTTAGAGATTTCAAAAGAGTACACTAGAGCCGCTCCAGGCGGATCTGGTTTTGCCAAAACATGTTGTAATTATGCCCCTACCATGTACCCTGCCAAAAAAACAAAAGCCAAGGGATTTGCTCAAATAATTTACTTAGACGCAAGGAATATGGAGTACATAGACGAAGTAGGTACTGCTAACTTTTTTGCAGTTATAGACGGTAAATTAGCCACCCCAAAAGCAGCAGGGACTATATTACCAGGAATTACCCGAAAATCCGTGTTAGAAATTGCTCAGAAAAAGCTAGGTATGTCCGTTGAAGAGAGGGATATATCTTACAAGGAATTATTCGAAGACTCTTGTACGGAAGCTTTTTGTACCGGAACAGCAGCTGTAATTACCCCAATAGGGTCTGTGGTGTTAGAAGACCAAAAAAGAGTATGGAACAAAGGGGAACCTGGAGACATAACAAAAAAGTTATACGACTTATTGACGGGAATCCAGAGATTAGAAATTGAAGATGATTTTAAATGGGTTACTATTGTAGAATAATTTAATTTAATATTTTGTTTATTTTCTTTCTTATTTCTTAGTTTTTTAAAGCGCTTGAATGTCTTCTATTTTAGGAGTTTTCTTACGCATCTTTAGCGTACTTTTGTTATATTATATTGCCAAAAATTTTTTCCTTTAATATCAAGGAACTTTATATCGGTTTTTTATTTATACCTATTTATTCACGAACCTAAAGGTTGTTTCCTAAGAAAATTTAATTGAAACATGAATATGGAGATTTGTCGGAGTTTTTATAGGAGAATTCTAATTCTATAATAGCCCATGAGATTCTTGAAATTTCTGGATTTTTGTCTTTTGGTTAATGTGTTGTTTTATAAACTCATCTTGCCCTCTTGCTTTTTCTAATCTATTTATAGGAATATTCATTGAACCCAAGAATCTCATGAGCTTTCTCTTTTTACAACTAAAATCTATCGTTTTAAAATAAAAAAGAGCTAAGTTCTTCTATTCTCTCTTTCAAATACCTCTTACTTCCAGCATACACATCTATAAATTCTCTCAAGCGAGAAAGGAACAATTGGGAGGGTACAGCGGTAGATTCTTTAATTCTTTTATATTCTATCTCTTTTAAATTAATATTTTTGAGGAGCAATCTTGGTAGTTCTGGGTGTCTATTAATGTAGTCTATAATTTGAAGTCCTGTTGCGTTATGAATAATTTTATCCGATAATAGCAGTAAATTTTCCAATTTTTTTTCAATAGATTCTAATTCTAGTATTTTTTTTTCAATTAAAAGCGAGAGCTTTTGTTTATCCATAAAAACCACAATAAACTTGACTCAAGTAGGGTAAACACACACGCTTTACCACTGCCCTATATTCAACAAATATTGATTACCTCTTTAAAAAGGTTTTTTCTTTGAATTTTTTCTTTAAATAGATCGAAAAATTGTAGGTATTTGGAAACACTTTTCTGATTGATTATTTTAAAATTAAGGTTTTTTCTTTAAATATAGAACGTAAAAGGTTTTCAGTTTTTGTAAATAAAACGCATACATTTCTGTATAATGCGAATTCTTAATAAATTTATTAAAAATTCTTATATTTACCCATATCTTGCAGATTAAAACAGCCAAAAGTCTCAAAAACTCTTCTTTTTAACGTTCCCCAGCCAGCTCTTGTTTCTTTTATACATAATTGGGTTTTATATAAGCTCATTACATCGTATAAACGATCTCGATACGGTCTAATTTTTACTTTAACTTGCTTTTCCTTCGGAGAGACCGCATAATACACGTAATATTCCACGTCTAAATTAAGTTCTTTTGCAGCTTTTTTAGCAATAAGATGAGTCGCTTTATGGTCAGGATGTTTATTAAGATCCCCTGGTAATACGATTCTATCTGCATCTTTTATAATTTCTTTAGATAAGCTTACTCCTAAATCAATTTTGTTGATAGCGTCTTGATCGTGAATTTTAAATAGGTGAACGTTTTTATCAGGAAAACCAAAAGCTCTCGCTACGTCTTCCGCCTCTTTTAACGCTATATCCGCTGTTTGATCTTCCGTTAAATTAATATAATCGTTAATTTCGTCTGTAATAAGTTCGTTCTCTCTAAGACCCCAAGAAATGAGTACGCGGTTGTCGGTAACGTATACAATGTGCACATCATGTCCTTCCTCTAACCATTTTAAGATGCTTCCTCCGCATCCCATTACTTCGTCGTCTGGATGTGGAGCGAAAATTACAATCTTCATATTATAATAAATTAACTATAATTTAGATGCTTTTTGTTACGATCGATGATTTTTAAACAATAGGATTGTTTAATTATTTAGGAAAAAATTGAATATATCTTGGTGTAAAACTATTCCTACGAAAGTCTTAATTATTGGAGATACCCATATTAATTCATTGGATCAATTACCTAAAGAAATATTATATGAAATAGATAAAAATGAATGGTTAATTCATGTGGGCGATTTTGTTTCAAAAAAATTGGTAGATCAACTAATTGAACTTAAAAAAGATAAATTTAAAGGAGTATACGGTAATACTGATCCTTTACAAATAAGACAAGCCTTACCAGCAAAAGATATTATTGTCATTAATGGGAAAAAAATTGGAATTATCCATCCCGCAAAAGGAGGAATTTACGACAATACTAAAAAAAAAGTATTTTTGGAGTTCAAAAACGAAAGCGTAGATGTTATAATTTATGGGCATACCCACGACCCAATGATCGAGACTTTCAAAGATATATTATTCATTAATCCCGGAAAAGGGTACGTGGAAGAACAATACTTTGGACCAGCTGCCTCATTCGCTATTCTCATAATTGATGAGACTATAAAAGCAGAAATTAGAGAAATTTCAAATTAGGTTAATGATGGCAATATATACTGAATAAGTGTTGTTTCAATTTAAAAAACAATATATTTATTTTTAAAGTGAATATCTATCGTAGACCAACGATTATTAGATTAAAATCTATATTCCAAAAAATGTCAAACAAATAATAGATAAAAAGGGGGAAAATGATTAAAAACAATTAAATCAAAAATTATTATTATTATTTCGATTCGTATTTATTTAATAAAAAAATAAAAAATGTGAATAATAAAAATGCTCTCTCTCGTAGGTTGGCTTGATGGATTAACCGCATTAGCAATTGTTTCAATTGGGATAATAACAGGAATTATATGTATTTATCAATCGTTAAAACTAGAAGCTAAACTTCTTGGAATAACGGGAATGGCCACAATATGTGCAGGTTGCAGCTGGTTAGGTCCGGCAATGGATTTCCTTATTATTTTAATTACGGGTGATAATATAGAACCCTATTGGTTATACGGTCTTTTAAGTTATATGTGGACTGGTCCAGTAGTTATTTTTGGATTATATATAGGATCAGAACTCATCGCCCCAAAACAAAAGAAAATTATAGTATCAATTTATGCCATACTAGCAGTGATTTTTGAAATACTTCTCTTTTATTATATTCTAACTTCTCCTGCAACTTTAATCACATTTCCCCCTGATCCTCACGGAACTGCTTTACTTAATACTAGTATCTCTATAACCTCGCCAGTATTCTTTTTTATGATATTCTTTCTAGCATCAGGTCTAATATTTAATGGATTTGGCTTTCTAAGTAAAAGTTTACAATCGTCTGGTGAACTTAAAAAGAAGTTTTTGTTTTTATCTTTAGGGTGGATTCTGTATATAGCAGGAGGATTGTTAGACGCTGTTTTTGATCCAGGTATCGCTATATTTTTTATAAGGATAGGAACGATGACAAGTATAGTTTTAATGTATTTAGGGATAAGAGTAAAATAACCAAAAGTCGGTTAATATCTTAAAATTTATTCTTTTTTTTTTTTGTTTTTTCTAATTTTTAACTCCTATTTCATTTCTAATAGATCTTTTTAATTTTATTTATTAACCTTTGCGTTTACTTCAAATTTTCTGAAACTACCACAACCTCCGAATTTGGAATATAATATACGCACTCTGAATAGTCTGTTTTTTCTCTCAGAACGATGTATTCATCTGTATACGATTCTAAAACTCCAGAAAACCAACTCCTCTCGCTCAAGTGTCTCACATATACAGAGATCTTTTTGTCTCTTAATTTCTCTAAGATAGTCTTTATTATCACAAAACTCACCTTTAAAATATTTTAATTAAAATCCAATTAAGTCATTAAATAAGATTCAAGTCTCCTTAATTAATTTAATTCTTGAAACAGGTTCAATTTTTTTAAAAAGATGTTCCTATCGGACGACTTTACCTTTTTGGGAGTAGACCTATGCGGTATTTCAGGTCGTACTAAAAGTTTATCGCAAATAACTAAATTATTACTAACAATAAAATTGTTTTGATTTATAATAAAAAATGGTTCTGAGATTTTTAAAACA
>JBHLLE010000269.1:0-5637 GCA_048885945.1 Candidatus Hermodarchaeota archaeon
TTTCCTCTAAATTTCTAATAGCAAGAAAAATATCATTTTTTGAATATCCCTTCTTATAAGAAAGCTTAGCTATACATTTTGCGTATAGTTTTTCTATTATTGGATATCTCTGTATTTCCGATTCACTTTCAACAGCGAACTCGGCATCATAGCGCTTTAATTTCAAAACATCCTTAGCAATTTCTAAAACATCGTTTTCGATTTCTGTTAACTCGTCTGTAATAGATACTTTATCGTGTGTTTTTTCTAATTTTTCTTCCAATGGAGTAAAATCCATTTGCCTAAATGAACTATCTTCCAATTTTTTCTCCTTTTTCGTTTCTTTTGTTTCTCTTTTTTTTTCAAGTGACATTTTTCGATCGTATATTTTAATCTTTACATTTTAGGCATTATTTTCTAAGAATTGAATATACTTTTCTTGTTCATCTATATCCATGAATTTCAATTGTTCCGCAATCTTAGCTAAATGTTCTGGTTTGACATTTGGTATCGATCTTATTCTTTCTATTAATTTTATGGGTATCTCTTCTTGATATAAATTGACTATTGCTTCAATAAATTTTATTTGTTCTTTTTTCGATAAATAAGCAAGTTCCTTCAAAAGTTCTTTCTTATCTTTTTCAGGAATATTTAATTCATTAATTTGTTTTCTTATATCTTTTGATAGCACTGTAAATATTTTTAAAAAATATTGTTTAACTAATTTTTTATCCTTTTCATCCTTAACTGGTAAAAGAGATTCGTGTAGTCGTAATTCTATTTCCTCCTCATCTTCAATTTCTAGCTTTCTTTCCTTCTTTTTTTTAATCTCTTCTCTTTTTTTCTCTTCAGTTTTAGATGTTTTTGGTTTAGTAGGTTCTTTAATTAAAATTTCCTGTGGTTTTTCATCATGCGGTTTAATTTCATCCTCTTGAATAGGTTTTTGAGGTATTTCATAAGGGGGAGGTTGATAAATTGGTTTTTCTTCTATTTCTTTAGAAAATTCTTCAGGTACTTCAGGAGGCTCACCAAATGAAAGGAAAAATATTATAGCACCTTTAATTATTATAAAAATTCCAGCAGAATAAAATATTGTAGCAAGTATTCCATAAAAGATTATTCCAAACGAGTCAATTATATAAAATTTCTGCTTTTTATGTATTGAATTTTTTAAGGCTAAATCTACAATTAAAGCTATAACCGCTAAGCTTAAAAATATTAATCGCGGGGGCTCAGAAAGTAAATAAATATCCCCTACCATTGATAATCCATGTAATCCAAGCAAGATTATTAAAAAACAACCATAAGCAGAAAAATTATTTAAAGAATTTTTTATTTTTAATCCAAAGTTATAAACGCTCTTATATTCCTCCTTAGGATATAAGTATACGTAAATAACAATAAAACAACCTTTAACTAACATAATTACTCCTGTACCATATAGGATACACCCTAATATACCTAAACAGATAGAATCAACAACAACCGCGTCAAAATTATCCTTTCTTATTTTTCTTGAGACATAAGCTAAATCATATATAACAATTAAAAAACCAAAAAATGCTAAGAAATGATGATTACGACTAAATGCTGTTACAATAGATAAGATAAAAATTGGAATCCAAGAAATATAATTTAATACTTTTATGGTGTGGCTTAAACCAATTCCTTTCTCCTTATCTATCTTTTCTATTTGTTTTGTTTTTTTCTTAGTCTTTATTTTACTGCCTTTATGGTAAATTGCTTCCGAGGAAAATGGTGTTCCACACTGTTCACAGTAAACTTGAGTTTTACTTTCTATGAAATGAGATAGTTCTTCTGGAAAAACGTATCCACATTCCTTGCATACATATACTTTTTTAGACATATTATTTCCACAGAAAATCTTATATTATGATTAGATTGATATATTTTATTTTTTATTGTTCCAAAAATAGGATTTATTTTTTTTTTTAAAAATTGAATATATATTATAACATCTGTTCTTTAAGAAATCATAATTGTATTTATTTAATTTTTTAATGGAGTCCAATATTTAAATTACATATAAAATATTAGGAAATCCCCGTTATTTTCAACCAATTAATTGTCTGGACGGTTAAATGAAGCATATGATCGTCGTTAACAATATTATATTCCAAATTATTAAATAATTCTCTTGCCCGCTTTTCAGTTGGTTTATAAGGTACTATCTGATCGTATCTACCATGAAAAACAATTACAGGAACATCTACCGATACAAAATTCTTAGGGTTAAGGAGAGATGTAGCTAATAACGGAGCTAACAATATCAAACGAGACACTTTAGATTGATACTTACAGGTATATAACGCGCCCATAAGACCTCCAAATGAAGAACCTATGATAATCCAATTTTGTTTTGAATCTAATATCGAAAATAATTCTAACATACGCTTTTTTAGTAAAACTTTATACGAAATTTCTGTTGAAAAAGGTGTAAAATCAGGAGTAAGAATTCCAGGTAAAACTTTCCTAAATAAATTTCCCTTAAATCCTTTTCCCGAACTTTCAAGACCATGAACAAATATTATATTTGCCATAGAATCATTAAAGGATTGTTTATTTTAAACATACGTGATAAATTAAAAATTTTTTAAGAGGAAAATGTTTCTTCTGTTTCTTTATTCAATCTCATTTCTTTTTTATGACCCAAAAATATTAATGTCCCTAATATACTAAAATAGAGAGTTAATAGAAATAACATGAAAAAGTAATATTTATTAGTAAAAGACATGAAATGTAATGCATTTCCAATAATAAAACCGGTAAATAATCTTGATTCCGTCGTACTTTTTCTTAAAAGCATTCTTTGCGTCCCCCAATCAATTAATCCAGGGATTGGTAAGATAACACATAAAAAAACGGCAAGTTCTGGATTGAATTCCGCTTTATAGATGACTTCTATTAAATGTGTAAAGAAAAACGCTATAAGACCTCCAATCATTACTCCAGAGCATCTTGAACAAAAATAAATATATGTTCTCCCAAATTTAAAATAAAATGTATGGTCGCTCATATATATGGGATGATGGGTTAATATAATAAAATAAAGATGTCTTTCCTCTGTCGCTAAACATTTATCGTAAATAATCAACAGAATTGGAACTAAAAAATCCACGAATATAAGAGTTATCAAAAAGAATTTGAAACCTACTTCTAAAAATAATAATTCAAATTTTTTATTAATAGAGAAATATACTTTTTGTAAAATCGAAATAATGAATACCATAATAAAAGAATTAATAACTAAAATAAAGAAAGTAAAGAGGATATTTTTTCTTTCTTGGTACTTTAATGGTTTATATTTAAAAACACCGCATAAAAATCCCCAAATAGCAACAACTATACACCATTGAAGATAAACAGTATTGTAATACGCTATTTGATAAAAAAGCTCCCCTAAGAAACCGGCTATGAATCCGTGATGCCATCCTGCTAAAATAGACAATAAGGTAAATACTATTAGCACTAATCCAATCTGGATTAATAAATTAGAAGATGTAATAAAATAAGTCGATATCGAGCCAAAAATCTCTGAAAGATAAAAATAGCACATAATAATAAAGATATTGATTAGTAAATTTAGAAATACAAATCTTAAAATATTCTTATGTTTATTTTTAGGAACATTAGTCAAGGTGAACCCCAAATTAATTACTAATTTTTTCCAAATTGTATGAAAAAACGATTATAACTATGCATATATTCTTTCAAGTCCTTCGAGGAGGTATTCTTTTGTTTTAATAAATCCTTTCCTAAGAACATTGATGATGATATCTTTCCCCGTAGGTATTTTTAAAATTGATTTATCTTGTTCAACAATCTTGATACATTTGTCATTCAATTCCAATTGACGGGTTAAGGACTGATATGCTTCTTCTTTAGTTTTGAATGCAGCTCTTATTAACTCATCGTAATTTCTAACATTATCTTCTATTTTTAAAAGTAATATACATTCTTGGACTTGAGAAATAAACGTTTCCTTATTCACTTCATTTAATTTGTTAAAATTTTTATGATTCTTTTTACATTGCTTATAGGTTTGGTCGTTTTTTAAGTAGATTGGGAATTTTTCATCAATTAACCGATTAAACTCTTCTTCACTTCCATTCTCCACTAAGTATTTTCCAGTTTCTAAAGTGACTTTTATTTGCTCTAAAGTGCCTATTTTAGCGTCATGAGCACTCCAATAGCTATAAAATGATTTAATAATTGGTTTTACAAGAAAATCCAATATTCCTGCATTCAATTCAGTATCAACTAATTTTTTGCCAAAATCAAGAGCTAATTCCATCTCTTCAATCATTTTCTCTTCAATGATCTTATAATTCCTGCTTAATGATTCACTGTTCACTTTGAATTCTCCAAATAGTATAATTACTTAGCTTATTATTTAAAAAAATATAAAAATTGTCTCATTCAATTATTTATAAGAGGAAAATAGATTTAAAAATTTAAAGTATTTGATAAAAGTAATCTTATTATTGTTTGTGATGATGCATGCGTTATGTTTTTAAGGTTTTAATATTGGGAGACCCAGAGACGTGTTTGGATTACGTAGTAAATGCCTTTCAAGAAGGTGCTGCTGATAAAGAGACTTACTACGAATGGTATAAAGAATTCAACGCGTTAGACGATATATGTGATTTAGAAATTAATTTAATAACCGATTTCATTAATGCGGATTACGATGAGATCATATCCACTGTAGATGGGATAATATATTTCTTAAATCCATTGAATACTGAGGAATCAGAATTATTTGAGATGCTTTATTCAATAATCGATGCGGAAAAAAAAAATCCCAGCGAAATATTCCTACTATTATTATGTATTATGACAACTCAGGAGTTATACCGATTTCCACTAATTTATTATTAGAGAATTTGTGGGTGAACTCTCCAGAACTTGAAGCTTTTGTTAATCTTCCTCCTTATTTATTTCATCAGGCTCTTCAATGTCTTTGTATAGCAATGATTTCAGGAGAAAGTCCTCTTAATATAGAAAACGCATGGATGCGATTTCCCATTTTCATTCAATTAGCGAATATATACTTTAAACAACAGAAATATTATTATGCTGCTCAAGCAATGAAAAAAGCAGCTACTATCTCTGAAATTTATAATAGCAACGAATTTTATATTCACTGTGAACAAGCAGCTTATTTGTTTTCTAAAATTAATTTATATTTAGAAGCATCTAAAATCCTGGAAAGTGTAGATAAGAAAAAATATAACGAATTTAGAAGGCAGTATCATAATGCTATGATTTTAGAAGGAACTAAATTGTTTAATCAAAAAGAATACGAAATTGCTGCTAATCAATATGAAAAAGCAGGTCAATGGGCCTCTATTGAATTAGACGATTATAATCTAGTTGAAAATAGCTTCAAATTAGCTATTAATTCATGGATCTCGGCTTGTAAATGTGAAAAAGCGTTTATCATTATCGAAAGATTGCCTCACGAAAAAGTTTTATCTTATTTAAACGAGATATCAGATAAAATCATTAAAGCAGTAGATTACTTAGTTTCAATTGGAAATTTAAATGCTGCTAAAGAGCAGATGTACTATAGCATATTTACATATCAACGAGAAGCGTTATTTGACATATTGAAAAAATTTTCTTTAAAACAAG
>JBHLLE010000270.1:0-5636 GCA_048885945.1 Candidatus Hermodarchaeota archaeon
AATCGAGTGTGATATGGCCCTGCCTTTTTCAATGGTCACTTGATGTTTACCTGCTTCTTCTCGAAGCTGAAGTGCTGCCTCTCCAGTGCTCATAATCCCGGTAGCACCCACAGCATGTCCACATCCGATCAATCCTCCAGAGGGACAGCAAGGCATTTCTCCATCCAACCAAGGTCCTTCTCCAGGTTTTTCGAATGTCTTTTCAATCCAGGGACCGCCTTCTCCAAAAGGAACAAATCCTAATTCTTCGTAAGATATAACTTCTTGACCGCTAAAAGCATCATGAAGTTCAGCTAAGTCAATTTGCTGCATAATCTTATTATAATCTAAACCTGCCATTTTATAAGCTGCTTTGGCTGCAAAAATATTGGAATATAATCGTCCTGGACTTTCACGATTTCCGATGAAACAATCAGTATTTGCCGCATCTACACCTGTAATCCAGATTGGTTGTTCAATTCCAAGTTCCTTTACCTTACTTTCAGGTGCTAAAATTAATGCTGCTGAGGCTTCAGAGTAAAGACAACAATCCAACATTTTAAAAGGATAGCAGATGATCCTTGAATTTATTACATCTTCCACAGTTACCTTCATCGGCGATTGAGCTTTGGGATTAAGCATCGCGTTCCCATGGTTTTTAACACTAACAATAGCCAATATCAACTAAATGTTAAGATTTTAAGCCATTTGCTCTTCTGTAGGATTTCCAAATTCCTCATAGTGAGCATTAACCATAGAAACATAAGAGCTTGCTGCCATCATGCCCATAGGATACTCATAAGTCATATCTGCTGAATAGGCAATGGCATTAAGTACTTCTGGGGTTGTAACCCCTGTCTGTTCATCATAGCAATCATTACATTTTTCCAGACCAATGCATAAGCATAAGTCTGACAAACCAGAAGCTACTTCCGCATACGCCATTCTCACGGTATAACCTCCTGTTGCCCCACCTGAAGCCACACGAGTACCCGGCTTATTATTCATTCCAAGATAACTGTTAGTAAAAATATCTGGCATGAATTGTCGCTCAAATAACTCGTTGTAAATTCCGTACACCGTCGTCTCCAAGTCCTTATGGGTAATTTCTGCTCCATTTTTGTTGGCATCGTCCAGTGCGAGCTTAGTCGCGTCGTAAGCCAGCTCAAAATAGGTTTTATCTAAATATCTTGCTCTAAAAGGCGTAATTCCTACACCAATTATCGCTACTTTTCTCACTTTATATTTCACTTAAAATTTTTTGAATTTTTATATAATATCGATATAGTTTTAATTTGTTTTTAATGATATTTTAAAATTTTCATAAGAGAACGCGTTGTTTTCTGAACAAAGTACAGCTAAAAAAAGGAATAAATAAATATTTAAAAAAAAGGTATTTCTTCTTTATTATGAAATCTAATTGAATTAATAATAATTATATGATTGAGCAAATAATATGAATAAATTACTTATAGGAAAATATGCTCTCGTAACTGGTGGAGGAAGAGGGATAGGAAAAGCTATTGCGATTGAATTTGCCAAAAATGGTGCGAATGTAGCTATCGCAGCTCGAACTAAGAAAGAGTTGGAACAAACTGTTAGCGATATTGAAAATTATGGAGCTAAAGGTTTGGCAATTCAAGTGGATTTATCTACTATTGAAGGTGTTAATGAATGCGTAGTCAAGTATTTAAATAATTTTAGTAGATTTGATATCCTTGTTTGTAACGCGGGAATATCTCATCATTCCAATATAATTGATATGTCTCTTGATGAAGCTTTAAAGTTGTTTAATTTGAATTTTATATGTTATTATGCATTGATCAAATTAGTACTCCCAAAAATGATTGACCAAGGAGGAGGAAAAATTATTATGACCTCATCAATTCATGGAAATTTAGTTTATATGCCAAATAAAGTAGCATACTCATCTTCTAAAGCAGCAGTTTCTGCAATGGGAAAATGTTTAGATATGGATTTCAGCAATCAAAATATATATGTAAATGTGGTATTACCAGGGGCAGTAGAAACAAGATTATTATGGGACGCAAGAGAAAAAGGAGCAAAACATCCTGAATCACATGGTCCAGAAGTAATGGCACCCATCTATTTATTTCTTGCAAGCAGTATTCTTAAACGACCTTATAAGGGAAGACTTATAGATCATTATTCTCTTTTTGAACTTTTAAATAAGCTTCGGAAGAATTTTGAAGTAGAAGAGTTAAGCTTTGAAGATCTACTAAAGTCCTCAAAAGAGAGATTAAACAAAAAAGATTACAGCTTTTTTAGAACAAACAAAGAATTAGTTGAATTTATGATAAAATATAAGATTTAATTTTTTTTAATGATGTTTTAAAATTTGCTTATATAAACAATCATTCTTTCTAATCCATATTTAGAAAAACATAACAATTTAATAGCTAATTTCAATACCAAATTTAAGTATGACAATAATTAAACCTAACATTGTATTGATTCTTGCCGACGATATGGGGTATTCTGATCTTGGTTGCTATGGTGGGGAGATTGACACCCCCAATCTCGATAATTTAGCCAAAAATGGGATAAGGTTCACGCAATTCTATAACACTGCGCGATGCTCTCCATCAAGAGCATCTTTATTAACTGGGCTTCATCCTCATCAAACAGGTATAGGTATCTTAACTAATGATGACAGTCCCGAAGGTTATGCTGGGGATCTTAATAAAAGATGTATTACAATAGCAGAGCTTCTTAAACAATATGGATACGAGACATATTTAAGCGGAAAGTGGCATATGTCCACAAACATCTCTAAAGCATCTGATTCATGGCCTAAACAAAGAGGTTTTGATCATTTTTATGGTACTATTATAGGAGCGGGATCGTATTTTTATCCCAATACTCTTACCCGAGGCAACGATAATATTGATGAAGAGGCTAAAGACAGTGATTTTTACTATACTAATGCCATAAGTGCCAATGCTGTGCAATATATAAACATTCATCATCAAAATTCTCCAGAAAAACCATTTTTTCTTTATGTTGCCTACACTGCTCCACATTGGCCTTTACACGCGAAAGAAAAAGACATAGCGAAATATAAAGGGAGATTCAACCCAGGTTGGGATAAATTGCGTAAGGAGAGACTAGCGCGTATGGTAAAAATGAATATTATCAGTAAAGAATGGCAATTATCGACCCGTGATGAATACGTTCCACCTTGGGAAGATGTTAAACATAAAGAATGGGAAAGTAGACGCATGGAAGTCTATGCTGCCCAGATTGATTCGATGGATCAGGGGATTGGAAAAATCATTTCAGTGCTAAAAAAAACGGGACAGTTTGAGAATACCTTAATAATTTTTCTTTCAGATAATGGAGGTTGTGAAGAATGGATTAGTAGAATAATAGAAAAAAAATTGATAAATGATGCTACTGCTCGTAAGTATACTCGTTTTGGTGAGAGAGTTAAATTTGGAAATAAAAAATCGATAATACCCGGTGAGGAAAATACGTATCAGAGTTATGGAGTTTCCTGGGCAAACGTATCCAATTGTCCTTTCAGAAAATATAAAATGTGGACTCATGAAGGAGGTATAGCCACCCCATTTATCGTCCATTGGCCAGAAAAAATTAAGACTAAAGGCGAACTTAGGCACCAACAAGCTCAATTGACCGATGTTATGGCAACAATTATAGAAATCACGGGAGCAACCTATCCTAAGGAATATAAAGGAAACGAAATTTTGCCATTGGAAGGTACCAGCTTAGTTCCGATATTTGAGAACAAAGAGAATAATAAAGGAATGCTATTTTTTGAGCACGAAGGAAATGCTGCTGTGCGCGATGGAAAATGGAAACTCGTGCGAGACTATCCTGGAAATTGGGAATTATATAATATGGAAGTTGATCGTACCGAAATTCATAACTTGATTAATAAAGTTCCTGAGCGTGCTAAGATGATGGTTAAAGCTTATGAAGAATGGGCACATCGTTGTGGAGTTATTCCAAGAGAAAAGATTCTTGAGTTATATAAAAAAAAATATCGAAATTCACAAAATAATTGAATAATTATAATCTATACGTGAGATTATATGGTTTTGTAATTTTTACTTATCAATTAGATTTTTAGAATGTTATAATTAATAATTAAAAAGTATAAAAATCAGACTTAAATATAATCAGTATTACTATTTTGTCGTAATTTCTTAGAAAAAAATATGAGGAGAATTTAAAATAGCTGAATATTACCCTCAATTAAGCGTTATAAATATAATTTTAGTAGCGTCTGCCGCGATAACTATGGGGTATGTATTTATAAAGCGGCGCGATTTATTGTATTTGTTTTTAACATATGTTATTTTAGCAATTGGAGTAGTTATTAGTGCTATTACTAATATAACAAAATCGGAAGGTCCTGGTCATTTAATTAGTAGAATTTTTTATATAGTTTCTACATTAACTATATTAATTGGAGTGTTTAGAGAATATTATGAAACATTTCTTCAAGAGAAGATAGATAAGTCTAAAATTAGTCCATTTATAATGAGTTCTGTATTAATAAATACTGTTATTATCGTTCTTATTTTAGAAGTAGCTATTATTATTTTATGTGGAATCTGTGCAGCAATGTCAATTAAAATATCCCTTAAAAAACATACTTTTACTCACGCTTTTCTTAGTCTTTCTATGATAACAGTACTATTAGCTTTAATTATAACGATAATGCGAACAATTGGAGTTGAAGGAGTTGTATTATATTATTATGGAATAAACTTAATTTTTTTTACGACCCTTTTAATAACTGCTATAGCTGCGTTATTAGATAAAAAAATTACTATCACTTCGTTCGAGAAATATGAATTAAAAAAGAAGTATTCTCACGAATTAATAAATATTTTACGTGCAATTTCTATGTATTACGATAAAAGCAAATTATATGATAAATCCTTAAATAAATTACAAGATCAAGATACTATAATAGAAGACAAAATTGATGAAGCTTCAGACATAATCAAATATATACGTGATTTATAGAATAAATTAGTGATTTCAAATGGCAGAAATATATCCTGAATTAAGCGTAATTGAAATGATTTTAGTGATAATAGCTTCTGTAATTATGGTAATGGTCTATCGAAAACGGCGAGATTTGATATTTTGGCTAATAACATATATAACTTTAGCAATTGGCGTCGTTATAAGTGGTATTACGGATATAACTAATCCTGAGGGCATAGGACATTTAATTAGTAGGATCTTTTACGTTGGTTCGTCATTGTCCTTATTTATTGGAGTTTTTAAAGAATATCATGAAACATTTTCTAAAGATAAATTAAACACCATTAAGCTTAGTTCTACGATAATAGCAACTATTGCCATGGGTTTTTACGTCATCTTACTAGAGTTAGTCATAATTATTTGCTGTGGTTTTTGTACGATTATGTTAATTAGAATATCCTTAGAGAAGAAAACATTTACTCACGCTTTTTTAAGTATATCTATAACAAATGTATTGTTTAGCTTAATTTTAACGGTAACTGAGAGTTTTGGAGTAGAAGGGATGACTTTATATAGTTTAGGAATGAACATCATTTTTTTCACGACTCTTTTAATTACAGCAATCGTCGCTTTATTAGATAAAAAAATAATTGACTCCTTAAGCGAGAAAAATA
>JBHLLE010000271.1:0-2228 GCA_048885945.1 Candidatus Hermodarchaeota archaeon
TGAGCGTTCTCACAAGATTCTAGACTTTTTTGGATGATATTTGGTAGATTTTGTTCTAATTTTTGGCTACAATGCATATTTGCACACGAATTTGAAAGTTGCTGTAATTGATGGGATAAGGATTTAAAAGCTTCGAATTTCTTTTTTTGATCCATTGCTTCATTGATCGCTTTTTGAATAGCTTTATTGAGTAAATCATTCCAAGACTTACTCGCAAACGCGTTTTTTGTTAGATTTTCTAAAGAAGGACTAAATTGAGAATTCTGAGCCATTTGTTCGTATTTCTCTAAGAGCTGGGATCTTAAATTAGTTCCAAAATATTGGTCCAATGAGTTTGATAAGTTAAAATTATGATTAAATGATGATTGCTGCAAAGAGTTTTGTAAAACTTTTTCTTGATCGAATTTTGGGGTTTCTCCCAAGTTTTTTGCTGCTTGAAATAGTTGTTCAAGATTATTAATTTGATTCTGAAGTTCATTTTTCATCATCTGTAGTTGATCTTTGTCTGCAGCATTAGTTTCACTTAAATGTTTAAGGGTTTGAAGAATATCTTCAAAATTATTTGAGTTGATTAAATCGTTTAAGTCTTTGGAAATATCTTGATTATTAAGGGCTTTACTAGTGAGTTTTTCCCAAGATCGTTTAGAATTTTGTTGTATTAAATCGTTCAAATTTAATTCCGTACTTGCTTTTAGGTCTTCAGGATCTAAGGAATTAATTTTTTGTTCTAATCGTTTTCTTGCTTCTTCTAACAATTCTTCCAAAGATGTTATTTTTTCTTTATATAACTCTGCATCGTCAGGAAAAAAATTCATTGCTGAATTGTATGGTTCTTGCTCTCTTTTTTGGTTTAATTCTTCCATAAAATTCTCGATTTTTTGAAGAAAATCTGTATCTATTGATTTTGACATTTCGATTTCATCAATTAAATCTTGAAATTCTTCTAAATTGGATTTTTCTTCAGGAGTAAGAAAATCATCGTCTAAATCATCAACAAGACCATTTTCATCTTGAAAAAAAGAAGATACCATATCTTTGTTATAATTTGGAAAAAGAATTTCAAAAGACAATTTTTTTGCTAAATCTTGATTTCCCGGATACGAGGTTACTGTGCTTACTTCAATAAAATCGCTAGGTGTGATCGTTCCTTTCCGATAATATCTTGCAACAATTAACCTAGGAATTGATAGAACTTGACGAGAAGAAGGTATTTGGACAATATCTGGATGATTTCTCATCCTTCTTATAAATTCTACGGCAAATTCACATGGACTTTCGGGGAATATACCCATTTTATTATAAAACCTCCTTAATATTATCCGCCTAAGGTTTTATTTATAATATTATCTATAATATGCTCTACTTTAACTCCCGGCTTAGGTTTTATACTTCCCATTAATACATGTCGTGATATGTCAGATAAATAAACATAAACAGATTCTTTCTGTTTAATCTCTCCTTTCTCTTCTAAAAATCGTTTTCTACCCAATAATTTTGCTATAGCAATTCCTGCTCTAATAGAAGCAGGAACTTCAATATCAATTTTATTCTTTCTGGTTTCGTTGATTATAGAATATATTAATTCAAGCTCAGATTCTTCGACTAAAAAATGCTCAGGAAGATTAATCCGAATAATATCTAACTCTGTTGATTTTTCAGGATATGTTAATTTTATCCACACTTTAATTCTATCTTTTAATGCTTCTGAGAGACGATGAGTTCCTGATAATTCTTCAGGATTCATAGCGCATATGAAAAAAAAGTTAGGATCCGCTTTAATTCTCCCAAGATGAGGTATTCCAATCGAAGCTTCCTCTAATGGTTCCAATAAGGTATTTTGAGAATATTCTGTTGCTCTATTAATCTCATTTGCTAAGAATGTACCTCCCTCTAACATCCCTCTTAATAATGGCCCAGGGCTAAAAGCTTCTAAAACAAACCCCTTTTTCAAGGTTATCGCGGGATCGAACGATCCAATGAAATGCGAAGGCTTAATGCTCTCGTCCATCGTTAACCAGTAGAAACTTTTATTTTTCTGTTCTTTAGCTCTTAAACTCGCAAAATATCTGCATAAAATTGTTTTTCCTACTCCAGGAGGACCTACCAACGATGGGAAGAGACCAGTTGCTTCTGCATCACGCAGTAATTCTAGTGCTTTACCATATTGTCCAGAAAGCACAATCTTTATTTCTTCTTCAGAAATATCCTTAATGAGCCGTTGATTAAAT
>JBHLLE010000271.1:2238-5634 GCA_048885945.1 Candidatus Hermodarchaeota archaeon
TTCTTCGAATTTTTGTTTATCTATCATTGAAAAAACTCTTATAAATATAAATAAATTAAATGTACTTCTTTTTCTATGTGAATAATATGTGATTGATAATTTAAAACTTTAAAGTTAATAATTTAAAACAAATATAATTCATCAAATATTAATTTCTATTTTAAAAATGCAATGGGATTTTCTGAAATAATGATAGGATATTACTTAAACACTTTTATTCTAAATTAATATTTTAACAATATCAAATGGAATTATGAATTCTTCTAAAACAATATCTCATAAACCACATCCTTTCCTAAAATGGGCGGGAGGGAAAAGACAACTAATTTTTCAAATGAAAAAGTACTTTCCTAAAAATTTTAGCACATTTATTGAACCGTTCGTAGGTGGTGGTGCTGTTTTTTTTCATTTATTACCTGAGAAAGGTGTTTTAATAGATATAAATAAAGAATTAATTAACTGTTATATTGTAATTAAAAATAACGTTCTTGAACTTATTGAATTACTAAAAAATCATAAAAACGAGAAAGAATATTATTATAGAATTAGAGAAAAAGATCGAAATCTTGAACAATATAAAAATTTATCTGATGTAGAAAAAGCTTCAAGAATCCTTTATTTAAATAGATGTTGCTATAATGGTTTGTATAGAGTAAATAAAAAAGGCCAATTTAATGTGCCTTTTGGAAGGTATAAAAACCCTAATTTTTGTGATAAAGAAAATCTACTTGCTGTGAGTAAATCGCTTAGAAATATTGAAATTATTCACGGTTCTTTTGAATTATGCTTAAAATTCGCAAATAAGGGGGATTTTGTTTACTTTGATCCTCCATACCATCCTTTAACTCAAACAGCCAACTTTACAAGTTATTCTAAAGAAAAATTTGGAAAAAAATCACAAACTCTGTTATTTAACGTTTTCAAAAGTCTAGATGAAAGAGGATGTAAACTCATGTTAAGTAATTCTTATAATAAATTTATTTTGGAGTTGTATCGTGACTATAGGATAGAATTTCTAAACGCTAAGAGAGCAATAAATAGCGCTGCTGACAAGAGAGGAAAAATAAAAGAAGTGCTTGTTTTAAATTAGTTTATTCTCTTATTCTAATAGTTAATAGATAAATATTCAAAAAATGATTTTTGGTGTATTTTTAAAGTATATCTTTCAATTTACTTATAACTTGTTGAGGTTTATATCCATATAATAAAGCTTTATGCCTTAATTTTAAACTCTCTTCAAAAAAATTGTTTCCGAGTTCATAAGTGTGTTTTTCAAGAAATTCTTTTAATATAGATTCTAAAGATAATCCTTCTTTTTTTAACTCACCAAAAAACCCTCCAAATTCTCTAAAAATGCTAAGAAAATGATCAATTTCATCCTTGGAAAATTGAAAATAACATTTCTCGCAAATATGTGCTGGTTTTTCGTTTGATATAAAGATATTTGAATTTTTTTTGAATCTGTGATTACAAATACTACATTTTAGATTACCCAAGCCACTTTCACATCTTAACTTTTTATATAATATCATAAATTCTATAATTCTCTACCTATTTAAAGAAAAAATTGAAATTAGCCTTATTTTATTTCAATATTTTGTTAATTTTTCAAAAAAAAAGTTTTCAATTTTCTTATAGAAGGTTTTCTTTAGGATTCCCTCATAATTTAGAGTGGTTTTTATAAATTAATTAGGATAATATATAAAAAGCTGATTTTTATGGATATCATTGAAGATGATTCTAATATATGCCCTGAATGTAAAAAGCAGGGTTTAATATCAGATGCTTCAAATGGAATAGTTGTTTGTGAATTATGTGGTCATGTAGTATTAGATAATATGATAGATCCTGGAGCAGAATGGCGCGCATTTGACTTTAAAGAATTTGAAAACAAAAATAGGGTTGGGGCTCCCGCTAAACTTTCACGGTATGATAAAGGACTAAATACCACTATTCCAAATTCAAATAAAGATGGTAGAGGAAACAGTATCCAACTAGAAAAAAAAAGAGAATTATATAGATTAAGAAAACTTGACGATAAAACAAAAAAAACCAAATCCATTAAACGTAATTTATTGAATGCAATGACAGAATTAGAGAGAATTGGCTCCCAATTAGGGTTATCAAATCAATTGAAAGAATTTGCAGCTTATATCTATAGGAAAGTAGCTCACCTTTCAAAAGGAAGATCAATTGAAGCTGTTGTATTAGCTTCGATTTACTTAACTGGTAGGATGAATAATTTTCTAATAACGATTAATGACTTGTTGAATATTTCAACAATTGATAGAAAAATGATAATGCGCTGCTATTATCTAATTTTAAATGAATTAAGAATTAATCTTAATACATTTAGCCCTATAAGCTTAATTCCAAAATTCGCAGACCAACTTAATTTACCGGAAAGCACTCAAAGAAGTGCTGTTGATATTCTAAATGTAGCAAAAAAATATAACATCTTATCTGGAAGATCTCCTGCTTCTCTTGCGGGTGGAGCATTATACATCGCTGCTTTAAAAAATGGAGGACATTGCACCCAAAGTGAGCTTTCTTCTGTAGCAGGAGTTTCAGAGAGTACTATTCGCAAAAGATATAAAGAATTGATACAATACTTCAATTTTGAGATGAAAAAAGTTAAAGAAAATCTAGAACTTAAAAATTGTGATGAATTAATTCAAACTAATATAATCTATTGGGGACCACCAGGTTCAGGTAAAACTGCTAATTTCAAGCATTTGCATAACATTTTAAAAAACGATAAAATTACAAAAGGATTTTCTATAGATACCTCAAATGGTAAAACTCTGTGGCAAGATTCTTTATATGTTAGTTTTAAGTTCATGCTCGAAGATACCAAATACGGATTAATTGTGAATATAACAACCATTCCAGGGATAGAAGGATTTGCTAAAGCACGTGAAAGAATGCTTTATAGTGCTGATGGAGTTATTTTTGTAGCCGATTCTCATCGAGATAAAATGGAAGAAAATAAAATAAGTTATAATGAATTAATTCAATTTGTTAAATCAAACAAAATTCCACTTAACATTCAACTAAATAAAAAGGATATTAAGAACGCTATAGACCTTAATACTTTTAAAATAATTTTTAAATTACCTTTAGAAGATAAATATCCAGATGGATCTCTAGTTGTCTATGAAGTAAACGCCTTAGAAGGTAAAAATGTAGTTAAATGTTTTAGAGACTTATTATTTAAAACAATTTTTAATTATTTTCACTTAAACTATGTTTTAGTTTAGATGAGAACTAAGGGTAATTAATTTCTTTAAATTTTTTAATTGAAAACAATCTAACAGTTAAATTTTGTTTTATGACATACAAATGAAAACATAAATACACTAATTCCACCATTTACTCGTGTTCTAAATTAAATTT
>JBHLLE010000272.1:0-5625 GCA_048885945.1 Candidatus Hermodarchaeota archaeon
AAATAGTAATTTGCCTAAGGAAAATGAATCAATAGATGAAAATAATGTTATAGAAACATTTGATTTAACAAAACGATACAAGATTAGAGGTAAAACTAAAGAAATTACAGCTTTAAATAGAATAAATTTAAAGGTCAAGGAAGGAGAAATATTTGGCTTGCTTGGACCTAATGGAGCGGGTAAAACAACTTTAGTATCTATTCTAACAGCACTAATACAGCCATCAGAGGGATATGCTAAAATTCTTGGTAGAAATGTCTTAAAAGAAAGATATTTCATAAAAAAGAATGTCGGTTTGATGCTTGGGAGTGAAATGATTTATTATAGATTAACTGGTTATAGAAATTTAAAATTTTTCTCTAAAATCTATAATATAAGTGGTTATGAAAAGAAAATCAAAGATATCACTGAAATGTTGGGTTTAACAAGTAAGTTAAATCAGTTGGTGGAAACCTACTCCAGTGGTATGAAGGTAAAATTAGCATTGGCTAGGGTTTTGTTAATAAATCCTAAAATCTTATTTTTAGATGAACCAATGTTAGGATTAGATCCAATAATAGTTCAAGAAATTATAAATATATTAAAAAACCTAAAAAAAACAATATTTATTACATCACATCAAATGAACATAGTAGAATCTCTATGTAGTAAGATTGCTTTTCTTAACCAGGGGAATATTATCAAAACTGATACAAAAGAAAATTTCTCTAAATTCCTTCAAAAAGAAATTAGAATTCAAATAAAAATTGATTTAAATAGAGTTATAGAATTAATTGATGAATTAAATAATTTAAATTATATTAGTGACATTGAGAAGGATAATGATTTAATATTTTTTAATATTCAAGATCGAAATTGCTATCTAAAAATATTTGGAATCCTTCAGAAATATCCTATTACACAAATTAAAGAATTAGAAACGCGTCTGGAAGATATATTTATAAAACTTAATGCTTAGAGCATTTAATTCTCTAATAATTCTTTAAAAATCCTAATATAATCAGTTACAAGGTTTTCCCATTTAAATTCCTTGATGACTCTTTGATACCCATTTTCTCCTAATTTTTTTCTTCGTTGTTCATCTTTACTTAACAAAATAATTTTATTAATTAAATCATTAAGATCGTTTGGTTTAATTAGATAACCGCTTTCTCCATCAACAACTGCTTCAATAATTCCGCCAGTTGCGGTACCGATAACTGGTACTCTATAGTAATTTGCTTCCAAAAACACAATTCCAAACCCTTCTATATCGGTTTTTTTCGTTAAAGAAGGCATAATAAATAAATCTGATAACTTATAAAATTCGTTCCTTGTCTTAAAATCACAGACTCCCAGAAATATAATTTCATTTTGTAATTTCAATTTTTTTACTAGAGCTTTCAAATTCATAGTTTCGTCTCCTTCTCCAATTAGATAATATTTAATTTTGAGGGAAGGATTGGATTTTTTAATTTTATATACTGCTTTCAAAACCAGCTGGAAATTCTTTCTTGCCACATGGCGACCTACGCTAAGAATTACAAAGATATCTTCAGGAATACTATACTTCTTTCTTAATTCTGATTTTGTTTCTCTAATGTCTAAGTCATTAATATCAATACCAACATAAATCACATCTAATTTATTTTCATCTAAATGATGTATTCTCCTCATAATTTCTTTAGTGTGGTGAGTTATTACAATGATTTTATCAGTATTGCGAAAGTAATATGTTTTTAAAGATAAGGGATTTTTTACTAAAAAATCCAATCCGTATGCGATTGTAACTAATTTCTTATTAAAGATTCTTGAAATAATAAAGCATAGAGGTAATGTCCATCCAGAATGTCCTGATATGATTAAATCAAAATCTAGCTTTTTAAGGAACGGAAGTAGCTGAATAATGTTTTCAATAATTAATTGGAATATTCTTGGTTTGGAAAATAAATATATAATTAGTTTTATTCTGTGAGAAAAGGGAACCTTTTTATCCCTTAAAATCTTCCAAAATGAAAATAAAGTGTACAAATAAAAATCTTTTCTCCTAAAGAATTTTCCCAAATCTCGAATTCTATAATCTTTTTTTATTAAATTATCGAATAGGTCTTTTCCTTTTGTATAAGGGTTGATAAGATAAAGTTTTTCTTGTCTTAATTCAAATTGTTTATATAAATTCAATAAAACATTTGCAATTCCTCCTAAATTAGGATAAAAATCATCAGAAATTAGTAAGAAATTCATTACTTTATCAAATATTTTGAATTTATTTAATCTTTTTTAAATTAAATTTTAGTAATAAAAAATTAATTAAAGAAAGTTTATCTGCAAGAGTATTTTTTTAAAATCTTAGCAACTTATCAAATTTAATTAAATCCCTCATACTCTTGTTTGTCAGTCTTAATTTCTAGTTAGATCTTGATAATTTCTCCTTTCATATCATTGGGTACTTTGATACCTAGAATATTTAATGCAGTCGGTGCGATATCGAGGATGCTTTTAATACCAATATCAATTCCAATCTTCTTCTTTGGATCATAAATAACAAAAATACCATAATAATCATGCACAGCATCATCAGGCCCCGTATCATTCTCCATCAGGTACATATCGTTATATCCTACCGAACCTGCAGATCTCCAATTGAGATCATCAAAATATACCATTAAATCTGGGGGATCTCCATTTAAATTTGAAAAAATTTCTTCAGGTTTAAAAATTATAGTGTTCATAGGATTATTGTTATTATCTTTTATAGTTTTTATCTTTTTAGCTATAATATCCCTTGTCTTTTCATAATCTTCTTGCTTAATTAATCCATTTTCTTCCCTTCCTTTAAGATTTAGAAATATTCTCGCATAATAACCTCCCCAGCCCCACGCATATGTTTGATCCCAATCTATCTTCGCACTTTCAATTCTAGTGCCTGGTGCTGGGTTAGTTTTAAATTTTAATAACCCTAATTTTTCAAGCGCCATATTAACACATAAACAACCTTTCATTGCTTTTGCCCCATGGTCAGAAGCTATAATTACTGTTGTATTATCATTAAGAATCCCCAAAATTTCTCCAATTTCTTTATCTAAGTATTTATAATATTCTCTCATTTCGTTTTCAAATTTATTCCCTGGTTCATATTTCTGATGGAATTTATCATAGTATTTCCAGAAAGCATGATGCAATCTATCTAAACCAATAATTACAAAATGGAAATAATCCCATTCTTTATTTTTGATTAAATATTTTACTGTTTTAAAATGAATTCTTGTCATATTATAAATGTTTGATAATAATTCTTCTTTTTCTTCAGTTCTAAATTTAACATCTAAAATGTATTCGCCTACATTCTCTTCGATTTCCTTTTTCAAATTAGTAGGATAAGTGTAATCTGAAGTAATATCCGGAGTAATGAAACCTGATACTATAGATCCATTGATCGGTTGTACTGGAAATGTTGGAGGTAGTCCTAATATGCATGACTTTTTACCCTCTTCCGCAATAATGTCCCAAACTTTCGGTTCTTTTATAGTATAAGAATTTGCTATCCAAAAATCAGTGTATGAATTCTTCTCTCTATGACGAAAACCATAAACTCCAAGAGTCCCAGCATCTTTTCCAGTTGCCATTACCATCCAAGCAGGTATGGTTATAGGGGGATCACTACTTTTTAATTTGCCATAAGCTCCATTTTCTATCATTCGTTTAATATTTGGACAATCATTAAGAAAATCTTTAAAAAGTGTTCTTGGTGTGGCGCAATCAAGTCCAATAACTATTAATTTTTTATTTTCACTCATTCTTCCTTATAATAAAAGAAAATGTATAATTTATTTGAATATAGAATTATATAATTAAGATACAAAGGGATTATTATACTCTAAAATAACTTTTACTACTTCAGGTCGCATTATGTCTGGAGTAGGGGCCTTACCCACAGTTATCATATCTCTAATTTTAGTACCACTGAAAAATGTGTGATCTTCATTGGAATGAGGGCAAATTTTATCATTAACTATTGAACCGCATCGATTACATTTCGAAAAAGATTTAAAGAATATAGGTTCTATTCCCAAATCTGGAAATTCTTCAAATATTTTATGAGCGTCATAAGGACCATAATAATTCCCCACTCCGGCATGATCCCTTCCTATTATTATATGATCACATCCATAATTCTTCCTCGCAATAGCATGAAAAATTGCCTCTTTAGGTCCTGCGTACCTCATCTCGGTTTCAAATGTACTCAAAACCACTCTATCTGGGGGATAATATTCATTTATTAGTACTTGATAAGCCCTTATTATTACCTCATCTAAAAAGTCTCCAATCTTTTTCTTACCAATTACAGGATTAATAAATAAACCATCAACATAAGTTAAACCTGCCTTTTGGACGTATTCATGCCCCAAATGAGGAGGATTTCTTGTCTGAAATGCTACAACTTTATCCCACTTTTTTTCTTTAAAAAGCACTCTTGTTTCTACAGGTTTGAGGTCTAATTTCGGAAATAAGGTCTTTGGGGGATTAATAAGAAAAATTTCGCCGCCTATAAGTTTTTCCTTAGAGTTAAATATAGAATTTACACCGGGATGCATTTTATCTAAAGTACCGTATGTTTTTTCAGCATATTCTTTTTTATCATAATTGTATATATCATCAATATTCATTAAAGCAACTGGAGTGGCTTCAAAATCAGTTAGGATTACCTTATCATCAGTTTTTAGATTGCCAATATCCTTTTCATTCACATCTAAAGTTATAGGAAAGGGCCATGCAAGATTATTTTCCAAATACATTGTATTCAGAACGTAGTGATAATCATTCTCAATCATAAAACCTTCTAAAGGGCTGAAAACACCAAAACAGATGTTTTTAATTACTTTAAGAGTCTCAGGTCGAACTTGTATTCGTGTAAACTCATTTATTTCATTTAGGATTCTCTCTTTTTCTATTAAAGGTAATTGCTTATTTACTAAATTCCCTCCATGAGGACCAATCATATTAGATTACCGTTTTATAGTGTTTGGTTAATTATAATATAGAATATTTTAATCGATGTATCCTAAATCTCTCAATCTTTGTTTTACTTTTTCTTCTTCATCCTTGGTAAAAGCTTGTTTTGAACGTTCATCTTCTTCAATAGAAGATATTACCTGCCTTAACACATAAGTAACATAACTTGATACTGAAGAAAATCCAGTTCCTTTCATTCGCTCCTTAATTCGCTCGACTAATGGTTTAGGGATCGATACTGTGGTATAATCTACTTTATGTTCATCCGACATATAATCTCACACATATTTTTTTCTTATAATAAAATTAAATTATTTTAATTTTTAATGATATTTAATGATATTTAATTAAAATATATAACTTTATTATTTTTATCCAATTTCAATGAATTGCTAGTTTTTAGATATTGTATTTTTCTGAAGTCTAGATTTCAATTCTTTTAAAACTTCATTTAAATATTTAAAAATATTTCGTGGATCTTTTATAAAGCTATTAAAGATTACATGCAAATAGACAATTTTACCGACAGAAGATTTTCCAATGTGAAATGAATTCTGTCTTTTCGAGTCATTTTCCAAAATATCTAGCAGATATCTAGTTCTTTCTTTTGAAGTATGGTACTTTAATAAATGC
>JBHLLE010000273.1:0-5613 GCA_048885945.1 Candidatus Hermodarchaeota archaeon
TTACTTACTGAAGTATAATCTAAAAAACTTAATTTTTAAATAAATAAACACTATTTTATTTTTAATAGTATTGATGTAAGATAATTTGCAGAAACAAATTTAAGTGTTGAGACAAGGATATGAATTATGCATTGATGTTTAATGTTTTAGAGGGCGGCGTAAGTCAGCCACTCAAATGGGATAAGGGAAATCTGACTTCTGAACGGTCAATATTAATATTAGACGAGTCTAATCAGGTCGTGTGGTTGTTTCATGGCTCTAAGCAAGGATTAGTAGCCCGGAGGACAGCTTTAAGGCAAGCGGAATCACTTAAAGGGCATGGATATACAGTAGGTAAATCAATTATTGGAAGAGACCTTAAACAAATAATTGAGATCGACGAGAGGAAGATTGGAAGAGATCCAGAGACTGATAAGGTTAACGAACAATTTCAAGAGGTCTTAAATAAAAAATTTACAGAAGTGGGCGAATTTGTAGTGACTTTCGGAGAGGTGGAAGCTGGAGCGCCAAAAGCTGCAACAGCTATTAAAGTCGATACAACTCCAGCCACTAAACCAGAACCAAAACGAGCCCCAGCTCCTAAACCCAAACCAACACCTGTAGTAACTAGCTCACAACCAGCTAAACCTAAAGAAATTACAGCTTCTGAATACGAAAGCAGTGAACCATTACCTGCGATTAAATCAAAAGAAGAGCCTAAAACGATTCAAACGGAAGTTAAAGAGACCGAAAAAGAAGAGGCAAGAGTAGCGTTTGTTCTAAAATCAGTATTAGATTATTTTGATGACGTGTGGGTAAGCCGGAAAAAAGACAATAGTTATACTATTGAAGTCATGGATGGACCTATCTGCCAGTTTTCTGTTAAGGAAGGGTCAATAAAATTTACAACAAACTCGTTTTCAGGAATAAGTACTAACATTTCGAATGCCATTAAAAAAAAGTATATAGAGCTTTCAAAATTAATATAATTCTTTTTTTCTTAATTTTTTTAAAAATCAAACATGCATTTTTTAGGATTTTCAGATATTAATTATACATTGAGTAAGTTAAAATCACTAAAAATATCTTAAATAGATTTTTATGAAATTCAATAAGCTAGCAAAACTATTTTCAGACCTAGAAGCAACAACAAAACGACTTGAAATGATAGATATTTTATCTGATTTCTTTAAAATTATTAAGCAAAGTCAGGAGATTGATGACTTAGATAAAATCATATATTTATTACAAGGAAAATTGGTTTCGAATATAAAGGAGTTTCCCAAAATGGGTTTAGCTGAGAAAACGCTAATTGAAGCTCTATCTATTCATTCAGGTGTTAATAGAGAGAAAATCAAACAGGTATTATTAAAAAAGGGGGATATTGGAGCTACTGCTGAAATTATTCTGTCAAAGCAAAAAAAAAAACAGAGGTCCTTATTAGAATACGGTGAAAAAGATACTGTAACCTACTCGTCGTTAGAAATATCAGGATTGTATTCTGAATTGAAAAAAATTGCTAAAACTGAGGGTTCAGGTTCACACGATATAAAATTAGGAATATTAAGGGGTTTATTAAGAAAATTATCTCCATTAGAAACAAAGTATTTATTAAGAATTATAACATCAACCTTAAGAGTTGGAGTTTCTACCCAGACTATTATCGATGGATTAGCTTTAGGTTTTACTGATGTAAAAGAAAATCGAAGTATTATTGAAAGAGCATTTAATTTGCATCCCGATTTAGGGGATATTGTAAATATTTTAGCAAAAAATGGAATAGAGGATATAAAAAAAATTGAAGTCTCTTACGGTATACCTATTAGAAATATGCTTGCTTCTCGCGTACCTTATTTGGATATTATGACGAAATTAGGGACTCCCTGTGTTGCTGAATACAAATTAGATGGTGAAAGATTACAAATACATAAACAAGGTAGTGAAGTATTATTATTCTCTCGAAGATTATTAAATATTTCAGAACAGTATCCCGATGTTTGTGAGATAATAAGACAAAATATACAAGCTAAAAAAGTCATTTTAGAAGGAGAAGTTGTTGCTATGGACCCTTTTTACGAAAAAATGCTACCATTTCAGGTACTGAGTAAACGCAGGAGGAAATATAACGTAGAAGATGTTTCTAAAGAAGTACCAGTAAGTTTATTTTTATTCGATCTTTTAAAATTCGAAGTTGAGTCGTATATTGACAAACCATTACCCGATCGTAGAAATAAGCTTGAAGAAATAGTAATTGAACGAGATGAATTACGTTTGGTGAAATCTATAGTGATTAATTCTACAGAAGAATTACTAAATTTTTTTAATGACGCAAGAAAACAAGGAACAGAAGGGATTATGGCAAAATCCATCAAACCTGATTCCTTATATCAAGCAGGAAATCGAGGTTTTTTGTGGATAAAATTAAAAGGATTAGAAGGAGGAAAGCTTAAAGATTCCGTAGATGTGGTATTAGTTGGGGCTTTTTATGGTAGAGGACGAAGAAAAGGCGTCTATGGAACATATATTGGTGCAGTATACGATCCCGAAAATGATATTTTTGAAGCATTTACTCGGATTGCATCTGGTTGGACTGATGAGATAATGGAATCATTAACGAAGGAAATGAAACAGTACGAAATTACAAAACAACATAATAGAGTAATATGTGATGATAAGCCCGATCAATGGCTTAAACCAGAGGTTGTAATAGAAATAATTGGAGATGAAATTACTATTAGTGATAAATTTTCTTCTTTGGGATATTCCATGAGATTTCCTGTATTTCAAAGATTTCGAAGAGATAAAGGTCCTGAAGATACTACTACTGTGCAAGAGATAAAACAATTATATAAAACTCAATAAACTTATCATACTACCAACGAGAACTTTCAATAATTTCTACTAATTGATTTCTTAATAAGTCTATATCTTCGGGATTATTAATTGAAGTTTGAAGTTTATAGACTTTATTTTTTGTGATTTTTTGTAACTCAAATAGATCTCTAGCTTTAACATAATTCTTTTCAGCATCTTCTAAGTCCATTTTATGAAAACAAAATACTAAAGGTCTATTTTTAGAATCTAACTCAAAAATAACATGGTAAAATTTTTTTTTTACTTCACTAAATCGATCCTGATCTGAAGTATCTAAAAGAAAAAGAAGAATTTTAATATTCTCAGATTCCTTGTCCCAAATATCTTTAAGGACAAATAAATCAGATAGATCCCATGTTACAAACTGCATATCATTTAAAATCATTCTATTGATTCTATCTGCTAAACTTGCACCAGCCTCCGAAGGATCAGCATCTTTAATAAGTTTAATTAGTGTTTTTTTTCCCGTATTTGCTTGTCCGAAAATGAATACTATATGGTTGCTCATGAATAAGTTAATGTAATATTATTTCGTTTATAACTTATTTAGATATTTAAAAAAAGATCTGAACACCTTTTTTTTCCAATTTTTCAATTATTTTAGAAGCTACATTGAATTTGTTATCTCCTATATATAATTCTTCTAGTGAAATTAGCGAAAGCAATGAATGAGGTAATTTTTTCAGATTATTTCTAGATATGTTTAAATATTGGAGCGAGTTAATTGATCCTATCGTTTCTGGAAGATATTCAATCTTATTATCACTTAAATTCAATATTTTTAAAGATTTTAGATTACCTATTGACTTCGGAAGATGTACTAATTCATTCCTTTCTAAATCTAAAATCTGTAGAGATTTAATATTACCAATAGACTCCGGAATTTTTACTAAATTATTCCAGCTTAGATTTAATCTCTCAAGTTGCTGTAAAGAGCCTATAGTGTTAGGTAAGAATTCTAGCTTATTATCGTGTAGATTTAATTCTTTCAGTTTTTTAAGATTACTAATAGTTTCGGGTAAAGACTTTAAATTATTGATTCTCAAATTGAGATATTCGAGCGATTTTAAAAATCCTATCGAGGAGGGAAGCTCATTAAGTTCGTTTTTCCATAATGAAAGATATTTTAAACAATTCAAATTTCCAATACTTCTAGGCAATTTATTTAAGTTATTTACATTTATGTTCAAAATTTCAAGATCTTTTAACGAACCAATCCATTTCGGTAATTTAAATAATTGATTATAGCGAAGTATAAGTTTTTTAAGATTCAAAAGATTTGCAATTGCGTCTGGCAATGTGGTTAATCCTTTAAAAATGAAATCTAATTCTATAATTGTGCATCTTTCAATATTTGATTTTAATCGCCAATACACCTTTTCTAAGAATAATAATGTAAAATAATTAACTATTATGTTTACTAATTCTTGGAGAGGGTAATCATCGAAACATTTCGTCTCACATTGTATCTGAAAATCAATCATAAACTCTTTTCTTCTTATTTTTTTTACTTCATTATAAAAAAAAAGTTTTGTAAGGCGATTATCATCAATTGCTAGACTCTTTAAGATGTTAATTAGAGTATTATAAACAACAGTAAGACAAGAAGGCGATTCTTCATGTATTAACGCCCATTTCATAGGCTCCAATGCTTTGTCAATAAATATATTTTTTAGACCTTTAGCAGCTGCTATTCTTACTTTATCGTTTGAATCAGATATTAAAAGATTTTCAAAAAGATTAAAAACATTATCGTCTCCAACGCCAATTCGTTCTAAGATTTCTATACTCTCTATCCTAATACTAATATTGTCTGAATTCTCTATAAGGGAACTCAATTGATCGATTGCTGAGACTTTATCTAAATTATGATTATTATAATTTTTAAAAATCTTTTCGGGATTGAACTCCATTACATCTAATAATTTGATTGTGTTGTAATTAAATAAGTTTGATTTTTCATATTCTATTATTTATTGTTATTTAAAAATAATAAGTCCATTGTTCTGTAATTCTTTTATCGAGTCTGGAATAGTTCTTATATATTTATTAAAATTTAAATTTAGAATTTTAAGGGATTGTAAAGATCCAATGGAATCTGGTAAAATTTTTAATTTATTTCCCCATAAATTTAATTCTTCCAAAGAACTGAGGGAACCAATCCATTCAGGTAGAGCGGTAAAATTGTTCCAACTTAAATTAAGTTTTTTCAAATTTTTTAAATTTATAAATGAAGCGGGTAATGTTGATAGTTGATTATTACGCAAAGTTAAAATTTCTAAAGAATTCAGCGATCCTAATGAATATGGTAATTCTCTAATGTTATTATCGTATAAATCCAATTCTTTTAGCGATGGTAACGAACCTAAACTCTCCTCTAAGTTGGAAATCTCTTTATTTGCACCTAATCCTAATACTCTTAATGATCTCAAGTTTTTAATCCAGTCTGGGAGAATATTAATATTATTAAGTCCTAATTCCAACTTTTTAAGCGAAGAAAGATTTTTAATAGATTCAGGTAGAATGTTTAATTTATTGCCATGAAGATCTAAAACTTCTAAACAGCTTAGTTTATTCATATTATTTGGAAGTGAAGTTAACTTATTATGTCTTAAATCTAAGATCTTTAACGATTTTAAAGAGCAAATAGATTTAGGTAGATTATTTAAATTATTATATCTTAGATATAAATGTTCTAGATTCTTGAGTAGACCTATTTTTTCGGGTAAACTTTTAATAATATTATTGCTAAGATCTAGG
>JBHLLE010000274.1:0-5609 GCA_048885945.1 Candidatus Hermodarchaeota archaeon
TGTATTTTTAAATATTTGTGTATAATATCTAGCTCGCTCAATACAAATTTCATAAGGAGCATTTAAAATCTTTTTTTTCAATCTTAAAGTTCTTTTTATTTTATCTATTCCATCTAAATCACTCCTAATATCTGAGATTTCTTCATTTCTAATCATAAATGATCTCAACTTAAATAAAAATTTTTTAACTAATTAATATAATTTGCATCATTATATATAAATATTTAAATATTCCCTATTTAAACTTTAAATATAAATGATATATTTAATTAATAGTTCTATTATTCAATATATAAATATAGACTATCCATATACACTCATAATAAATCATAGATATAATCAAACAATCATAATTAAGAATCATAAAATTTCAAAGGTTGATAAAAATTGGAAAAAAAGAAAATAGGTACTCAAGTAGATGAGAGATTTCTCTCATATTTAAAAGATTATTGTACAGTATATAATTTATCGATGAGTAAATTGATACATAAGGCTTTAACTTATTATATTCGTTTTGCAAAAAGAGATGATACCACTCTAAATCCTTTAATAACTATTGCTAAAAATGAATTTGGTTTAATTATTGATGATTTAAATGAAGAAAAGCTCAAAAAACTTGCGGATTTAGCCTTTTTAAACGCTATGAAAGAAAGAAAAGAATATATTAATAAATATCTTACAGAAAAAGAAAGGAAAGAATTTCAAGTAAAACCTCGAATTTTTTTAAAGATATTAATGCTTCATGTATTTGGATATGAGGGGCAAAATTGGTTTAAAGAATTTAGGTCCTCGTTCCATGAAAATAGATTTACAATAGCAGGAGTACATGATCTTAACATAAATTTTTCCATTTTCTTCAAATACTTTATGAAGAAACACATGCTTGTTTATGGATATTCTCTTGTTAACGAAAAACTAAACAAAGAAAAGATATTCTTAGATTTTAATAAAGACTAAGGATTTTTTTATTTCTGAATTTATTTATTTTCAATATAAATAATTTATATATATGAGAAATTCACAAATTCTATTAATAGCTATTTATTCCATGAATTAATATAAAAATTAATTTTAAGAAGAATAAATGAGTAATAATAACAATAAAGGGGATAAAAAAAATGGAACAATCAAATGTTAAGAAAACGGCCATTATAGCTGTAGTTATTTTCATCGGGATGATTTGTTTTCAACTTCTGCTAGCTCTTGGTTTTCCAATCGGATTCTTAGCCTGGGGCGGTGAATACGAGGTATTACCTTTTGAATTAAGGTTAGCAAGCTTATTTGCGGTAGTTATATTCGTAATTGCTTCAGTTTTAGTTTTATCTCGAGCAGAAATAATTAAAAATATTGACAGACCTAAGTTCCTTAAATATAGCGTTTTAATTTTAGCAATTTATTTTGCCTTTAATGTCTTTATGAATCTACTATCAGTAAGTATGTGGGAAAAACTTATAATGATTCCCATTGCTCTCAGTTCAAGCATATTATGTTTTATTGTCGCATTGGGACCTGATTCAAACTAGTGGAACACTTTTTTTAATTTTACTAATGTATTCACTTAAAGAGATAATAGATCTCTTTAAAATTAATCTTTTAAATTATTTTATTATAATGCTTTCAATAAGATACAAAATATTTGGATATCTCTAAATAAATTCTTATTATAAAAAGGAAAATAAATTGTTTTTAATGCATTTTTTTATTAATTGGGACTTATACAGGGATGAGAGCGAAGGTCAAAAGCGTAAGGATTTGACGAATTTTTGACCTCTGAACTTTCTGTTAATTTCTTTAATTCATCCATAAGATCATACATCCACTTAGGTAAGGTGATATTTAGAGGAGAGTCGTAGAAAGGTACATGTGGTTTTACATCAATTACTGGTGAATTGTCTATTGCATCTAATCCTTCGACAAGTAAAGTATTGCCATTTCTTTCTAACAATTTTACTGTTGTTTTACAAATAGGATTTGGTCTTACAGGAGAACGCGTTGCGAAAATACCTTTAATGGGCATCTTCTTCATACCAGCAGGGTTCATTTTTTTGATTTGGCGTGCTTTATCTGGTACTTTATGAGTCCAAAAAAATATAATTATATGAGAAAACTCTTCAATCCCATCCAAACAATCGATAAATTCGTCATTAATTATGATCTTTGAAGTTATTAGATCGCTCCCCTGATTTTGTGCTACATCAAAATCTAATTTTATATCCTTATTTGCGTATTTTAAAACTTCTTTATCAGCTTTACTCTTTATTATTCCTATAGGTTTTATACTAAAATCTGTCATCTTAAGAAAATTGTAGGTTTTTAAATGAAATAATGTTTCATACTATTTTATAACTTAGTATTACTGGTCACATTTTATCTATTAAAGGAAATTAAATTATCTATCTATTATTTATGAAAGATAATGAATGCAAAATTGAATTCATTTTTTTCAGAAAAAAGACCTAATGTTCCAATAAAATTTGAAGATTCAATTATATTTAAGAAAGAGAATTTACCAAATATAAGTGAAAATATTGATACTACAAATATTATTATTAAAAAAGGATATCATATATACAACAACTATTATAGAGCAGACGCGCTCAGATGTTATGCTATAAAAGATATTTATAAGAATTTAGGACTACTTATTTTGTCATTAATATTTCACGAAAATAATGAAGGAGTAAAGTTAAATTTACTAAATTCAAACACAGACGTAAAAAATATTATAATTAAGTTTCATTATTTCAATAAAAATGGTTATATAAAAAAACCTCACTCATTTGAATACGAACCAGAAGAAGTTAAGAAGTTTCCTTGGATTAACGATAATTTGGAAAGTTGGGATTTACCAGGATTTTATTTAACTAGTGAAAATAAATTCAAAATAGATGAACAATGGGAAAAAAGGGATACGGTTATTTTATCAAGTACAGATAACGGAATGATTAGATTGGCAAAATTTTTCTTAGATATAAGTAATCCATATCAGGAAATTGTAGAATTTGATTTAGAAGGAGATACTGGATTTAAAGGTGTTGCTTCAGGAAGCGCAGAAATTAGATTTAATCTCCCTGGAAGTATAGATTGGTTGGAATAGTCTTAATTCATTGTAAAAGAAATAATGTTTTCAGTGAATTTTAGAATTTTTTATAATTTTATACGATAACGATTTGTAGGTTCATTTATTACGAAAATTTTTATTTGTTCCTACTCGTGATACTTACTTTTAAATGAGAAATTTGATATATTAAAAATTCATATTAAAATTATGCATACACCGGACGAAGAAAAAGAAATTGAAGAAGACGATTTTGACGGAGAATTGGATTATAAGATTGAAAATGTAGTTGCCACGGTTGAGGTGGAAATTACAGAAAAGATTGATCTTAATCAAATTGTCCGCAAGCACGAAAATTCAGAATATAATCCTGAGAGGTTTCCAGGACTGGTTATGAGAATCACTGATCCTAAATCAACATTTCTTATTTTCTCAACAGGCAAAATGGTTATTACAGGACTTCGAAAAGCTGACGAAGCTAAACCATCCTTAGATAAAGTTATAAAAAAAATGAAAAAGGCGGGAGTTCAAGTTTCTAATCCAGTTATTACAATTCAGAATATTGTTGCGAGCGGAGATTTACACACAAATATAGATTTGAATATGGCAGCGATTGTAATGGAATACGCCATGTACGAACCAGAAGTTTTTCCAGGGTTGATTTATCGCATGCAGGATCCAAGAACTGTCTTTTTAATTTTTTCTACGGGAAGAATTGTCTGTACAGGAGCTAAAAATAAAGAAGTAGTTAGAGAAGCAGTTTTGAAATTGAATAAACAGGTAAGAGAATTGGATGTTGCTAGAGAAAACCTAAGCGATTCTGATTACGATGAGTTAGAATTTTTCTAAATAAAATTAAAATAAAATAAGTATAACACAGTAAATTTATTTCATTCTATTTTATTATCTTAATTTTTTAAGAAATACCTAAGTTTATTTATATTTAAGTTTTAACTTTAAATATGAAGAAAATCACTGGAGTAAATCTCTTAGATGATATTATAAAGGAAAAACTAACGACCGAAAACATATATAAGATTTTTAACAATTTTATTATTCCTCTCATAACTAAAGAAGAACAAGAATTTTTGGAGGAACTTGAGGACTTTTTAATTAAAAATGTTGAGCCTAAGATTGATCTCAATCAAGACGTATACGAATTATTTCCAATTTTAGGGAAAGGTAATTATATGCAACGATTAAATCCGTTTAGAGATAATGAAAAATATGGTATGAGATACGAAATACTTCTTGCTATGGCAACTTCAATTGTTGATCCCGAATTAGATTTAGCGAGAGTTGTTTCTGGAGTTATTTTTACAAATCCATTATTTCAACATGGAAAAGGTGAGCATGTCGAAGAAGTAATAGAAGAAGTGTTAACAGGAAAAAAAGTTGGATGTATAGGCATTACAGAAAGACATCACGGTTCGGATGCCGTTAATATGCAAACGAAGGTTCAAGATAATGAAGATCATCTAATTGTTGATGGAGAGAAAGTTTATACCACTAACGGTCCAGTTGCAGATTATGTTGTTGCTTACGGAGTTTCGAATTTGGCAGATCCTCGAGGATCAATGTATCAATTTTTAGTTGAGAGAGAATTTGAGGGTTTAGAAACTCATCGGTTAGGTGTTCAATCTATTCCACGAGTACAAATAGGGCAAACTATATTTAATTCAATTAAAGTTCCAAAGGAAAATGTTCTTGCTTCAAAAGGAGGTGGGTATTATAATCTATTTTCTGGTCTTGTTGCAGAAAGAGATGCTATTATAGGATCAAGTCTAGGAATTAGTTGGTTAACGGCAATTACGTCTCTAATTTACACAAATTATAGAAAACAGTTTGGACGAAGTTTATACGACTTTCAAGCAGTTTCTTTTCCTATTACTAAATTATTTACAGAATTAATGGCAGCGACTGATTTTGGAATAAGAACAGCTACAGAATATATAAAAACACTAAAATATCCCGATGCTAAATTTGTTAAGTACAATGCAGCATTTAGTTCAGGCACTAAATTTCTAGCTTCAGCTCTAGCTCAAAGACTTTCTTACGAATGCCAACAACTTTGTGGAGGAATTGCTTTTACGGATAACCTTAGAATTGATAAAGCGTTAGAAGTGAGTAAAGTCCAAGAGATTATCGGAGGGGCTCGAAATATTCAGTTATATCTTGTTAGTAAAGCAGTTAAAAATATGATATCACTTTTATAGATAATGGTTATAAAAATTTAATAAAAATAGACTTATATTATATTCCAATGGTTTTGAATTTCTATTATAAATTTAATACGCTTTATTGATATTAAAGTGCTTTATATCGTAAAAAATAAAAAGTAATTAAAAATAATAATTGAAATTAATCCATTCTTAATTTGTTTATGATTTAATCAATAAATTTAACAAATTCTTCCACTGATTTTCTAGGAGGCGCTTTAGGTATTTTTCCTTTTGGATATCCTAAAGGCATTACAGTCAATAGATATTCGTTCTTTTCGAGACCTAATAAAGTTTTAACTTCATCTCTATTTATTATTCCAATAAAGCAA
>JBHLLE010000275.1:0-5608 GCA_048885945.1 Candidatus Hermodarchaeota archaeon
GAAAAATTACCATTACTTATATAATACAAACTAATTCCTATTATTGCTCCCATTACGAAATGTGCTATTGATGGCATTTTTTTCACTTTTGACCTTGAATATTATATGAAAGTTAGAATACAATAAAAGAAAGAAATAAAAATATATAATATGATTTATTTTCAAATTTAAATAGTAGCGTATCTTGACAAATTTTAAATAAGCTGTGAGTATATGGGCTTTACAATAACCGAAAAGATTTTAAGAGACCATTGTAGTGGTAATGTCTCTGCGGGAGATTTTATATTAGCAAATATTGATAAATGTCTTGCAAATGACATTACTGCTCCGATTGCTATAGATGTGTTTGAAAAAATAGTAGCAGGAACAAAAAAAGGAGTTTTCGACTCAAATCGCATTATATTAACACCTGATCATTTTACGCCAAATAAAGACATTGCTTCGGCTGAGCAATGTAAAGTTCTCAGAGATTTTGCTCAAAAATATAAAATTACTCCTTATTTTGAACAAGGAAGAGTAGGGATTGAACATTGCCTTATTCCAGAACAAGGCTTAGCATTACCGGGAGAAGTATTTATTGGTGCAGATTCACACACTTGTACCTATGGAGCGCTAGGTGCGTTTTCGACTGGTGTAGGCTCTACAGACCTTGGAGTCGCAATGGCATTAGGACAATGCTGGTTTAAGATTCCAGAATCCATTAAATTTATTTACTCTGGTAAATTGAATGAATGGGTTTCGGGAAAAGATTTGATATTGTATACAATTGGGCAAATTGGAGTAGACGGCGCTACGTATAAAGCTATGGAAATTACTGGAGAGGTTATAAATAATTTATCTATGGCAAATCGTTTCACAATGTGTAATATGGCAATTGAGGCTGGTGGCAAAAATGGAATAATTGCCCCTGATAAAATTACTAAAAAATATTTGGATACTATAGGTAAATTGAATTTTAAAACGTACGAAAGCGATAAAGATGCGGAATATATTGATGTTATTGAATTCGAATGTAACAATATAGAACCACAAGTTGCGTTCCCTCATCTTCCTGAAAATGCGAAACCTATTTCTGAGGTAAATAATATGAAAGTTAGAATAGATCAGGCAGTTATAGGTTCTTGTACCAATGGACGCATAGAAGATTTAAGAATTGCGGCAAAAATTTTAAAAAATCAAAAAATAGATCCAAAAGTCAGATGCATTATTATCCCAGGTACTCAAAACATTTATCTTAAAGCTCTTAAAGAAGGTTTAATTGAGATTTTTCTTGACGCTGATGCCGTCGTGTCAACTCCCACGTGTGGTCCTTGTTTGGGAGGTTTTATGGGCATCCTTGCAGCTGGAGAGAAAGCGATTTCAACCACTAATAGAAATTTTATTGGTAGGATGGGGCATACTGAAAGCGAGGTTTATTTATCTAGTCCTGCGATAGCTGCTGCGTCAGCTATTAAAGGTTATATAACTTCTCCAATGTATTTATAAAAATTATAATGGTGATTAAATTTGAGAGGAAAAGTATTAAAATACGATAAAAAAAATATCGACACTGATTTAATAGTTCCCGCTCGACACTTAGTAAGTTCTGACCCTGAACATTTAGCTCAGCATTGTTTTGAAGATTTTGATCCAGATTTTAAACAAAAAAGGGATAATTTAGAAGTATCCATAATAGTCGCAAATAGCAATTTTGGAAGCGGTTCTAGCAGAGAACAAGCGCCTATTGCGTTAAAAACGGCGGGAATCAAATGTATTTTAGCTCCATCTTTTGCTAGAATATTTTTTAGAAATAGCATTAATATTGGTTTGCCAATCGTAGAATTTAAAGAAATAAAAACCATTAAGACTGGAGATGAGATAGACATTGACTTCGAAAACGGAATAATTAGAAATTTATCAACAAAAAAGGAGTTTAAAATCGCTAAAATGCCAGATTTCTTGCAAGAAATTATCTCTTCAGAAGGATTGGTAAATTTTGCTAGAAAGAAAATTTTAAAAAATTAAATAAAAGTTATATTTTTTATAATTATAATAAATTTGGAAAAAAAAAAATTGAATTTAAAATAATGAAATTTCACAAGTTCTTCCTTATTGTATTGATTTTCTGGTTATTATTTCCTATATGTTATGCTTTATCTGTTGAAAGAGATTTTAAATTCGAAGACAGGGTAAACGAAGGAGCGTCTCGGTTTTTTATGGTCGATTTAGAAGAAGACGATGAGCTTGAAGTTGAGTTGGATGCGCGCGAAGACGGATTTTTTCACATCTTTTTATTTGACGAAAGACCAGAAGAAGATCATGTCAATTACGATAAAACTATCGATGACGATATCTATAAAGAAGATATTACTCACGATAAAGGAAAACATCCTGATATTAATTATACCGCAGAAGACGATCAAATCTACTATATTCAAGTTATCTTAGAGAAAAACGGTCCTGACTCCTACAAGTTAGAAGCTAATACGAAACTTACAAGGTATTATTTACCCCAAATTCCAGGTTATCAAATTGAACTTCTTTTACTTACAGTTGGTCTATCAATTGGAATTATCGTTTTTCTAGTAAAGAAAAAACATCTCTGTATTTCGAAATGAAATAAATAAATTTTTCTTCTTCTTTGGATTGTATTTAATTCTATCATACTTTTTTTAATCAAAGTTAAATTTCTAATATAAAAATTCTAGAATTTGTAAATTTAAATCATCCAAGATTTAATTAAACAAAAAAAAAGATTTGAAATGATATTTTATGAATTCTTCTTAATATTTTTATTCCACATCCCATCCTTCTAACTGGGCTAGCATCCACCATAGTGCTTTTGCTTTATTCTCGCAATTTTCGTAAGAAGTATGTGCCGCTTGGCTTACACTACTATAATTCCAATGTCTCTTTGGGACTGTTACCCAATCGGTTCCATTATAATAATCATAAGTCGCATAATCGTATGCAGTTCCATTTGAATAATATAACCAACATTCAATATCCGCAAAATCAAACAAGGTTTTATTATTTTTCTTACAGAAGTTACGTATTATTTCGTTGTTAACATATCTATGATATCCAGATGCAGGATCTTGATTAGATGCTTCTGCTGGTGTGCCTTCTGGATAATCGCCATCATCAGCATTACCGGTCATATAGACAAATCTTACATTTCGACCTTCATTGATATAGTGTTGTTCAAAATCGTCCATTTGTTGTAAATAGGTTTGAATGGCGGATTCGGAGTAATAACTTACTTGGGTACACCAACACCACATAGATATATTTAAGCTAGGATTATTATCAATAACATTATAAGTATATCCAATACCTGTAGGGTCTTCCCAATACAGATCAGGTGTAATATAAGTATTACCAGATATTCCATTTCCATCGTATATACATAATGCACCTGCTTCAGTAGGAAGCGAATTAGAAGCTCTTGCTTGACTATAAGTTGAATCCACAGTTTCTAATCTTGATAATCCCGTAGTAATTTGACCCCCATGAGACGTATGAGCGTAATGTAATTTCGAGATATCTTGAACAATATCAATCCATTCATCTGGAATTTTACTAAAATTTAAACACTTATGATCGAGATAGCAATATCTAGTATTTAATTGAGGATGATTAATAATATCATCGTTATCGTCGTCGTCATCCTTTTTAGATGTGGAGTTATCATTTATATACCATAAATAAGTACCAACTCCAGCAATACATGCTAGAATTATACCTGTAAATATTAGAAGTGCTTTACTTTTTGTTTCCAATTTTGTTTACCCCGTGAATAGGTAATTAAAATTTTTCATTAGATTTTGATATATAAATTATAATACTATTCGATTCTATTTAAAAAATCAGATTCTAACAGATTAGAACTCTATAGATATAAATAACTAAATTGATAGACAACGCAAAAATCGTTTAAACATGTTCTTAAAAATATATCCAAATCATTTAAAAAAAAAGTACTAAGATTGATCATGAACTATATTTAAGGTATTTTCAATATTGATCAAAAAAGACTTTATTTTATGACTGTAATTGATAATTCTTTTCGAAATGAGCGATCCTTGATCAATTTCGAACAATCAACTTTAAATTAGTTTCACCTCTTCTTTTATTATTAAATTATCAAAATATAACAAATAAAGAAGTGTAAAACAATTTCTTTCGAAGATTTAAGTAAAAAATTAGCCGAGTTAATGAAAGACACTAAAGAACTCGAACTAGTTGATGTCGAACTCTTCGCAGAATACTTAGAATTTCAAGCCTTACCTGGTATGGTTGCTTCTGCAGCTCAAGCTGCAGGCCTACCCGCACCCGCACTGGGAAAAGCAGAATGGACTCCTGCCAAATTTCAGCTTGATATAGAATTTCCTGGGAAAATTGAAACTATTGAGTTTATTCGCACTAAGGGAAAGAAAGCAGTTATTGGAGGAGAAGTGGTACCCCCCTTCTATAATTTTTTAGGGCTTGATAAACGAAATCCAAATCCTCCATTGGTGACCTACGATGTTTTCGACATGGGCTCCAAAATGATGCTTCCAAAGCCTATTAAACAAGAATATGGAGATGTGTTAGCAGATCCTGCTAAATGGGCAAAATTTGCGGTAGATAAATTTGGTGCAGAATGTATAACGTTCCACTCTTTAGAAATAGATCCCGCCATGGGAGATGCACCCGTTTCTCAGTCTGTTAAATATTTGGAAAATATACTTCAAGCAGTTAAAGTTCCCGTCATTATTGGATGCTCAGGAAACAAACAGAAAGATAAAGAACTATTTGAAGCAACCGCACCAATTACTGCTGATGATGTGTTAATGTTATCTGCTGCCGATAAAGCAACTTGGGAAGAAGTGGTTCCTCTCGCTGTTAAATACGACCATAATTGTCTCTTATGGACTAGTTTAGACTTAAACAACCAAATTAAAATGAATAAAGATGCTATAGAACTTGGTCTACCCCGTAATCGTATCGTCATGGATCCAACATGCGCAACGCTCGGTTATGGAATGGAGTATAGTTTTAGCATCTACCAGAGAATGAGAACTGCTGGGTTATTAGGCGAAGAAGATTTAGCTTACCCTATAAGTGGCGGCACTACCAATGCGTGGGGTGCTCGTGAAGCTTGGATGAGCGAAAAACAAGTACCCGAATGGGGTTTAAGAGATTATAGAGGTCCAATCTGGGAAATCATTAATGCATTGTCGTTAACTCTCGTCGGGCTTGATTTAGCCATGATGTTCCATCCAATAGCGGCTAAATCATTAAAAGATATTACTAGTCAATTCTTTGCGGAAATGCCAAAAGCTATGGAAGATATGGGGTATTACGATTGGGCTTCCACCAACTTAAAGCGCTAAATTTTTATTTATTTTATTTTTTTCTTATTTTTATTTAAAGTATAAATCGTTTATATTTAGAAATATTAAGCTATTCTCTTCTTTTATCTAAATATGTATTATATTGTTTAAATTGGAAGAAAATTTCTAATATCTCGTTTTTAAGAATTATTCTCTTTAATCAACCATTTTTCTACTTTTTCAGGTAAGAAAAAACCTAGATAATATTCAATCGCACTAATAATTAGTATGAATCTCGCAATTGTTTGCAT